>JAUYEQ010000489.1 GCA_030691295.1 Bacteroidota bacterium | reverse complement strand
GAATAGTCTTTAAATTCATAAAAACAGTTCATTATGAAAGCAAAATCATTTTTAATAACTTCAATATTGTCACTTGTGCTTTTTGCGGCTTGCGAAAAAAGTGATATCCCCGACCGCATCATGGTGGCCGAAGGTGCCAAGGTTTGTTTTTTCAATCTTTCAACCGATGCTCCTGAAATCAATCTGTATTTTAATGATGTCAGGGTAACCACACAGTCTTCAAGTGTCATTGGAAAGTTGCGTGGAATTCCATATCGCAGCTCATATCCGGGCGCTGTTACCATTATTCCGACAGCAGCAACTACACCAACTTCTTATGTTGGCGCCGAGTATTTTGTAACAACAGCCGGAAATATTAATATTTCGGCAAAAGATACATTGTTCAAAGCCGGACATACGACTTTCTTTACTACCAGTTTTAATTTTGAGAAGGATAAGTATTACTCTGTTTTTGCCGTTGAACCAAAAGCAGCAATGCTTCCAGTGATCATAGAGGACAAAATTGAAGCTTTTACAACCAAATTAAAAACCAAGATGAGGTGTGTAAATATGCTATCAGGAGTGGCCGGTAATAAAGTTGATTTATGGTTGATTCATCAGCCAGCGACTGGTAAGCCACCAATGCCTGCATATAAACTTTCTTCAGGTGTTGATTATAAAGGGGCTACACAGTTTACCGATACCATTTCATCGGGTACCTATAAATGGATGGTTACCAAGGCTGGAGCAGTTCCAACTGCAAACACACCACCAGCAACATTGGGAAATCCATATAATCTGACCTTTGCTGCTGCTGATATCGTTATCAACAAAGCAACTACAAATACCAGTCTTTCGCAAAGAACCACTTATTCGTTTCTTCTTTTCGGAAAAGTTGGAGGAACGGGAACTGCTGCTCCTTATGGAAATATCTTCAGGAACAGGTTAAATTAAAATAAAAACTAACTTTAAATCAAAGGGTGTTCTTGACAGTTCACCCTTTGATTTTTTTATAACAATTTGGTACTAATTCCAGGTGACTATGAAATCGATTTTTCAATTCCTGTTTCTATTCATTTTTATCTCTTATTCGCAGGCCCAAACTTTCCGTTTTGCACATGTAACCGATACACATGTTGGTGGAAGTACAGGTGCTGAAGATCTTATGCGGACAGTTGACGATATTAACGAACTTACCGATGTCGATTTTATGATCCTTTCGGGCGATGTTACTGAATTTGGCTCCGAAGAAGAACTCCTCGAAGCCAAATCCATTCTCAGTAAGCTCACAAAACCATGTTACGTCACTCCCGGCAATCACGATTCAAAATGGTCTGAAAGTGGCAACAACGACTTTGTAAGGATTTTTGGTGCCGAAGGTTTCTCCTTCGAAAAGAATGGGTTTCTTTTCATCGGAACAGCCAGCGGACCGAATATGCGTATGGCGCCGGGGTTGGTTCCGCGCGAGCAAATGGTGTTTCTCGATTCTACTTTGGTAAATATGAAAAAACCGGATCAGCCAATCATTTTTGTGAACCACTATCCGCTCGATGAATCGCTTTCTAATTGGTATGAGGTGATTGACCTGCTCAAAACCCGCAATGTGCAAATGAGTTTGCTTGGGCACGGGCACAATAATAAATTGTTCAATTTTGAAGGGATTCCTGGTGTGATGGGACGTTCGAACCTTCGGGCAAAAAACGAAATCGGCGGATACAATATCGTTACCGTTAAAAAAGATACCATTTTTTATGCTGAACGAACTCCCGGTGTTGGAACAAAACCAGTTTGGTGCAAAATGCCGGTAGGATTAAAA
>JAUYEQ010000468.1 GCA_030691295.1 Bacteroidota bacterium | reverse complement strand
CTGCCGAAACGCAGGCTGAAATCCTGCATTTTCTGGCCAATCGACCTGAAAGTGAAGTCCTTCAGAATGCCATTCTAACAGGTTTGTCTTCCGGAGAAGAAGCGGTAAGGCTCGAAGCCATCCGATCCTTGGCCGTTAATCAGAAACAAAAGGCAGTACCGGTTTTAATCGAACAACTAAAAATTGCCAACAGCGATAATGAACAGGCTGAAATTGAACTGGCATTGCTCAATACCTGCTCAGTTAAGGAATGCGGTTTATTGATCGCTCAGCTTGATGGGATGAATGATGCCGGGAAAAAGGTATTGATAAAAGTTTTGGGAGAGAGAAGGGCTACTGATGGTTTTGCTCAAATTATTAACCATTGCAATTCCGGAAATGCCTCCTTAAGAGCAGTTGCATTTGCCGCCCTCGAAAAAGTTTCGAAAGCCGAAAATGCTTCGGAGTTAATTGCTTTGCTCAAGAATACTGAAGATAAAGAATCGGTTAAAAATATCCAGAAAGCACTGATTGCCATTTATTCAGGATCCACAAAACCCGATGCAAATTTGGTACTGAAAGAAATTCAAAGCAGCGAAATGAGCGATAAACTCATTCCGGTTTTGTCCTCACTAAATGATCCGAAAGCATTGAAAAAAGTTGTTGGCCTGTTGAAAACTGGAACTCAGGCTGAGCAGGAAGCTGCATTCGTTTCACTATCGAACTGGAATGACGCATCGGCTGCACCTCATTTGTTTGCTGCTTTTACCAATCCTGAAATGAAATCGTTCCGCATGAATGCGCTGAGATCTGACCTCAGGATCACGCTCGATTCTAATTTACCCGATGATCAGAAATTGCTGATGATTCGGAAACTGATGCCAGAATGTTTAACTTCCGGAGAAAAAATGCAGGTGATTCAGGCTGCACGAAATGTAAAAACTTTCCTTTCGCTCGTTTTTGTTTCTGAATATCTTGATGATCAACAATTGGGAGCCTCTGCGGCGGGCGTGGTCAAGTTTCTTGCATTGCCTTCCTCAGGAAAGAAAAATGGCCTTACCGGTGATTTCGTAACAGAGGTTTTGACCAAAGTTATGGGAAAAATGACTGGGCCTGATAGCCAGTACGATGTGATTGATGTACGCGAATACCTCGGAAAAATGCCGAAAGAGAAAGGCTATGTGAGCATTTTCTACGGAAAGGATTTGACCGGCTGGCATGGATTGGTGAAGAACCCGATTGCCCGCGCCAAAATGAAACCGGAGGAACTGGCCAAAGCACAACTTGAAGCGGATGCCAAAATGCTGACCAACTGGTCGGTAAAGGATGGTGCCATTTATTTCAGTGGTGAAGGCGACAACCTTTGCACAAAGAAAATGTACGGCGATTTCGAAATGATCGTTGACTGGAAGATTAGTAAACATGGCGACAGCGGAATTTACCTTCGTGGTACGCCACAGGTTCAGATTTGGGATACTTCGCGCGTTGATGTGGGTGCGCAGGTCGGTTCGGGCGGTTTGTACAACAACCAGAAGAACCCAAGCAAACCGCTGGTTCTGGCTGACAATGCCATTGGCGACTGGAATACGTTTCGCATCAAAATGGTGGGCGAACGTGTATCTGTTTTCCTGAACGGCATATTGGTGGTCGATAATGTGATTCTGGAAAACTACTGGGACCGTTCGATGCCGATTTTCAAAACCGAAGCCATCGAATTGCAGGCTCACGGAACCGATCTGGCTTTCAGGAATATTTTTGTAAAAGAGCTGAATACGGATGAGGTGAAATTAAGTGCAGAAGAAGAATCGGCTGGGTTCAAACTGCTGTTCAACGGGAAAAACCTCGACAACTGGATTGGAAACAAAGTTGATTACGTGGCTGAAGATGGTTTGCTGCTTGTAAGCCCGAGGGAAGGCGCTCACGGAAACTTGTTTACCGAAAGAGAATATTCCGATTTCATTTTTCGTTTCGAATTTCAATTGACTCCGGGCGCGAACAATGGTCTCGGGATTCATGCTCCGTTAACCGGCGATGCTGCTTATGTTGGCAAAGAGTTACAAATTCTGGACAACACTGCCGACATTTACAAGGATTTGGAAGACTATCAATATCACGGTTCTGTTTACGGGATAATTGCTGCCAAAAGGGGTTTCCTGAAACCGGTTGGCGAATGGAATGTTCAGGAAGTTTTTGTGAAAGGCGATGACATTAAAATTACGCTGAACGGCACTGTAATTCTGGAAGGGAACATGAAAGAAGCCAGCAAAAACGGAACGGCTGATCACAAAGATCATCCGGGATTGTTGCGCAACAAAGGATACATAGGATTTCTCGGGCATGGCTCTGAGCTGAAATTCAGGAATATCAGGATTAAAGAATTGTAGAGAACACCCAAACTAAGTAAATCAAATAACCACCACCTCCTGTTTGCAAAAGCAGGAGGTTTTTTATTTTCTGAAAAAACTACAATCCCGATTATTGTGTAAATTAGCTGCAAATTCAAAAATAAAAGGTCATGCTTGAAAAAGGATTTTTAAGAAATCAGGAAAATGAAAACAGCAAGCATCAGAAGCTTGCTTCAATTGTTAGCAAAACCTTGCTTTATTTGGGTGTATTGGTGCTGATTTCGGCTTTTGCCTATCTGCTTTTTAATTTCGAAAAGTCGGATATGATGATCGGTATGGTTATGCCATTTCTGGTCGCGGGTCTGGGCCTCATTCTGGTAAGCTGGTTGATTAATCGGGCTTATTCCAAGTTACGGCGATAGTTTCGGAGTCCTCAATACAAAAAAGTCCATTGGACTATCAACTGGCAGATCCCAGCACCAGAGGTGCGAAATATTTATAGAAAAATAAAATGAAAGACGACAATCGTCCGCGAGTTAAAGGAGCACAAAGCTTTAACCTTCTTTCGGACGAGAAGGAAATGGATAACAAAAAGAAGTTACATAAGAAAATGGCTCCGATTTTTTTCGCAAATACCGGTGAGTTCAGAAAATGGCTGGAAGAAAACCATCAGACTGAAAAAGAATTGATTGTTGGCTACTACAAAGTTGGTACAAAAAGACCAAGCATGACATGGTCTGAATCAGTTGACGTAGCGCTTTGTTTTGGCTGGATTGACGGTGTCCGGCGGTCAGTTGATGAGGAGGGTTACTGCATCCGGTTCACACCCCGAAACCCGAAAAGCAACTGGAGCGCGGTAAATATTGCGAAAGTGGAAGAACTGATCCGTTTGGGAAAAATGACTCCCACCGGATTTGCTGCCTACCAAAAGCGATTGGAAATCAGGTCGGCCATTTACAGCTACGAAAACCGTCCGGAGACATTGTCTCCTGAATTGGAAAGCCGTTTCATGGAAAATACTGTTGCGTGGAACTTTTTCTCCACCCTGCCTCCTTCATACCGTAAAACAAATATTTTCTGGGTGATGAGCGCCAAACAGGAAGCAACCCGAATTTCAAGATTGGATAAACTGATTGCAGCCAGCGCCGAAGAAAAGCGGCTTTTATAAAATTAAATGTAGCTAATTGATTGAAAAATCAACTAATATTACAACCAATTGTTTTGAAGTTTGTTTGAAAGCTAAAGTTTTTAAATCCAACTATTTCACAAAAAAATAAAATCAGAAAATATAAAAAAATATAAATTATGAGATCATTATTTGTTATTCTGTCCATACTGGTTGTTTTTTCGGGATGTGTAAGAAAGAATAAAGTACCAACAGCTCAAAACCAAAGCGCTGACAATCCTTCGATGCACGAAGTTAAAGTTGAAGAAGTTATTCAGGCCTCACAATACACCTATCTGAAGGTAAGCGAAAATGGCACTGAAAACTGGATTGCAGTCAACCGTCAGGAAGCCGAAAAGGGCGAGATTTATTATTACAACAAGGCGCTTGAAATGAAAAACTTTCATAGTAAAGAACTGGAGCGCGATTTTGAAACCATTTACTTCGTTCAGGAAATCAGTACCCTGCCCATTATTGGAGATGTACAAACTCCTGCACAACAGGGAAACAAGGTTGCCTCGACCCAAAAGGAAGGAATTTCGGTTGCACCGGCTGAAGGCAGCGTTTCAATTGCACAGTTGTTCGCAGGCAGAAACGATTACGCCGGCAAAACCATCAAAATGAAAGGGCAGGTGGTTAAAGTGAATGAAGAAGTAATGGGCAAAAACTGGATTCATATTCAGGATGGAACCAAAGATGGCGAAAGCTTTGACCTGACAATTACGACGCTCGATAAAGCTGCTGTTGATGAAGTGGTTACGTTCGAAGGAACCATCACTCTGAACAAAGATTTCGGCTACGGATATTCTTATGAATTAATCATGGAAGATGCGAAACTGGTGAAATAAGTTACGGGTTTAATTTTGAACGAAAATAAAAAACTCTGCCGGGTGTGAAAACCATGGCAGAGTTTTTTTATAATAAGCCTGAATTATGCAAATAAACTACCAGAAGAATCGATTTCTTTTGGATGATTTCGAAGAAACCCTGATTTAAATTATTCCTTGTTCTAAAAATATACCTGAACCCAATTGCAGTATAGAGGTAACTCCGTTCTTTTACTCCATCATAGGTTGGTTCTATTTCTATATGTAAGCCCGTGTTTTCCAAAATCTTGGAAGTATTAATTTTAAATCCCATTGGGATCATAATGCCATATTGAGAACTTGGTGAACCTCCAATACCTCCGTAAATACTGAATTTTTCGGTATTGGTAAAATTATAATATACTACGACTTCCGGTCTGGCATTTTTGTAAGGCATACTTCCGTACATTCGTATTTCTCCCCAGACGTTCCTCGAAAAATCATAGCCAACTCCAACTTTCGAATACTCTTTTGAGGTGTAATACGATGCGCTGAATTGTCCAAATGATTTGATCGTTAGCAGCAAAAGCAGTAATGCTGTTGTCAGAATAATTTTTGATTTCATAGGTTCTTTTTGATTTATTCGATTACTATCCCGAAACTAATCCCAAAATAATCAAACCCTTCTTTATAGAAATCATGTAAATACCTGATGCCTAATGCGTATCTGGTCGAAATGTTATAATCTGCTCCCAAACCTGCATTAAACCCTAACCCGGTTGAATAATCATTAAACGGCGACAACTCAAGATTACTATTAACAAGTATTTGGGTTGAGTTAAAATGCCTTACCCCACCACCACCAAACATTAACAGCTCTACTTTATCAACCACCTCAGGATGATAATACAATTCAAAATTCCCGGCAAAAATTGAGCTTTGAGAAAAGGCTCCCGCTTTGTTCGTTATAATATTCTTATCCGAAGCCATTGCATATCCGATATTTAGCCCATAAGAAAAATTTTTCCTTATGGGGAAAATCAAATCGTTGTTGCTACCGATACCATAACTTGAGTCAACAAGAACAAGACCTGACCCAATTTTTACAGACGACTTTCCTTGAGAAAAAGTACTATATCCAGCAAAAACACAAAAAATAATGACTATTAATCTTTTAGATACCATGACGTTAATTATTTGTAACCATCAATAAATTCTATCAATCCTGTGCTATATACTTCTCCGATACGACTGTCATCTATGTGAACCGTAATGGAACCACAAAGAATATCATATCCTTCCCAATTGAAAGTATAATTCGATACTGAAGTGAATTCTTGTCCTGTAACTTTATCAATATCTTTATAAGTATATGACCCATTATATGTATAATTTTTGCCGGCTCCATCAACTTCAACCCAATGAAATAAAACTGTTTTGGTAAATGATTCGATATCCCAATAGTATAAATAGCGACCTGTAGTACCACTAGTATCCCACCACGTGTTATCAATGTGTTTACGTTTTGAAGGGTAAAAATATTGCTCGCTTATGTTTCCTTTTGCTGACTTCATTATGCAGCGAAGCTCTGGGGCTCCTTTTATCCAACTTTCAATTTTACCAAGATCTGGACACTTAATTTTCATCATATATTCTGATTTAACGCCAACTCTCGCAGATTTCGCGGTAAGATTTTCTGACGGCTCCCCGTCAATATCAACACGTTCATTATATGAAATTACCCAGACTTCATTATTCCTGGCGAAATTTTCGTCAATTAAAAAATCAGTTTCTCTTATTTCTCCGTTTTTATCCATATAAACAGATTTAAATAGCGTGGTAGAATCAGGTGCATTTAATCCATCTATAATATAAATAGTTGAATCACTTTTTGCAGATTTCAATCTTCCTTCTTCAAATTGTGGAATATAAATTTGTGGATAAAGCCCCTTATCTTTTAGAGCAGAAACAACTGTTTCATATTTTTGATCTATTGAAGCACTTTTAAGGCCTTTCCCATTTAGATTAGTTAGAAGTACATTATCATCTCCGTCAAATTGCTTTGACACTTCTTCATACACAAGTTTTTTAAAATCGGAGCTTGCACTCAGTTTTACAATATTATTTATCAATGAATGTGTATCCTCTTTTGAAGTTAATGACGTTTCCTGAGAATTGTTTAGATTATCCTGTTTTACAGGTTCCTCAGAACATGAGATTAAAAACAAACTAATAGATAATAATAAGCAAATTCTAAGATTTTTCATTGTTTTTATTATAAAATTAAACACTAATTTCACGAACTATTTTTTTACCTTATAGTGGTTCGTGTTACCTACATAAGGCCAACCCGTTTTTGAAAGAAGGAAAGGTTCCAACTTTTGGCCGCACCGGCGGGTCGTACCCGGCAGGTTTTCGACGACATGGCAGGGAGATGTAACCCGGTGCGGCCTACTAAATGAATTTATTTATGGACATATTTTCTTTAGAATGGTTTCGAAATCGAATATTTTGTTCAGCTAATTTATGAGATAAGTTATTAATAACAAAATATATTTTATCCCAATTTTCAACTGTTATTGTTATCTGGCTAAAGTTCAGTGCTTAACAAAAAACATGTTGTGTAATATGTAAAAATAATTAAAAATAGAGGGTTACCTTTTGCCTTTTTGGGGAATAAACCAAATGTGATTTGTTCAAATTTATCCAAACATCCGCACAAAAAGTTGCTCTTTAAACTGTTCTGAAACAGGTAGTTTGTGCGCGCCAATCTGAATGAGGTTCCCTTCGATGTGATCAATCTTTTGGAGATTCACAATGATTGTCCGGTGCACTTTCAGGAACGACAAGCCTTGTAGTTTTTCTTCCCAGCTTTTCATGGTTCCGTGTACCACCAGCTTTTTATCTGAACAGTGAATGGTAACGTAATCGCCGCAGGATTCGACAAACAGGATGTCGCCCATGCTGATCTGATAAATTCGACGATCAGATTTTACCGTGATTTTTCCCTGTACCGGGGGAGCGGAGTTAGTATTAAACCGTTCTTTGGCCTTGTTCACAGCCTTGCAGAACCGTTCAAACGAAAAAGGTTTCAGCAGAAAATCAACTACTTCGAGGTCGAAACCGTCGATTGCATATTGGGAATATGCAGTGGTAAAAATAACCAGTGGTGGTCGAACCATTGAGCGCAGAAAACTAACTCCAGACATTTCAGGCAGATTGATATCCAGAAACATAAGGTCGATGGGGTTGTTGTCAATAAATTCCTGGGCAGAAAATGCATCCTGAAAAGTTCCTTTGCAGGTCAGTCCCGGGCAAAGTGCAATATCGCGCTCCAAAACAGATTGGGCAGCAGGTTCGTCTTCAACAATGATGCAATTCATAAAGTTTTAAATTTCAGGTTCAGATTTCAAATGTTATACAAAGTACGGTATTTTGTTTTTTCTGGAATCAGTAATAATTGAAAAAATTAGTTTGAAACAATAAATTTGGTTAATTTTAAATGCACAAAAACAAATTAATTCATGGAAACAAATTGGACTCAGGCACTTCAACTCTTATTTCAGCAATACGGAAAGCGCAAACATCCACTCGATTACCAGAACCGTTACCAGTTGGTCGTTATGGTCATCCTTTCTGCCCAGGATTCGGATAAGCACATCAACGAACTGGCTCCGGCTATCTTCGGCGCCTATCCAACCATGAATTCGCTTTCTCATGCCACCGAGGCAGACCTGCAACAGCACATTGGTTCGGTCAGAAACTGGGGCAACAAAGCCAAATGGCTTGTCAAACTGGCCCAAACTGTTGGAGAAGACGAAAATATTCCCAAAACAATGGACCAGTTGACCAAATTACCCGGACTTGGCAGAAAATCAGCCAATGTGATCATCCGCGAATCGGGCGATGTTGCTGAGGGCGTGATTGTCGATCTGCATGTTTTGCGCGTTGCGCCGCGATTGGGAATTGCTGCAGAAGAAGATGCCGCCAAACCCGAAAAGGTGGAAAAGAAAATCATGGCCGCTGTTCCTCAGGAATTCTGGAACGAGTGCGGGATGGCAATTTCCTTTTTGGGAAGAGAGATTTGCCGGCCGACCAATCCCAAATGCGGGATTTGCCCGATGAACACTGTTTGTCAGTACTATCAAAGTTCGAAACATTAATCCCTTTATTTATCAAGTTTCACTTTCATTTCCAGATGGAATATACCGTCATTTTCATGATATTCAAGAGAATGGAGATCAGGATAAATCAGGTTCAATCGTTTCTCAACGTTTGGTATCCCAAGGCCTCCATTCTCTGTAGAGTCTGTTTTCTCACGGAGCGCAATCTGATTTTCGGTATTGAATGTCAGATTTTTGCCATCGTAGCTGATGAAAATCCGAATTGTCCCTGTATTTTTCCCGACTCCGTGTTTAAAACAGTTTTCGGCCAGCGGCAATAATAGCAACGGTGCAATATTTACCCCTGAAAAATTGCCTTCGGTGGTTAGGTGTACCTGTGTAATTTCAGGATTCACCCGTTTTTTCTGAAGGCCGACATAGGTTTGGATAATTTTCACTTCTTTTTCGAGCGGAATAGTTTCGCTGGAAGTGTCGTACAAAACATAGCGAAGAAAATCAGAAAGTTGCAGAATCACTTCCGGGGTTCGTTCATCTTTCTGTGATGCCATTGAATAAATGGTATTCAGGTTGTTGAACAGAAAATGTGGGTTGATTTGTGCTTTAAGCGCTGAAAGTTCATTTTGGGCAGCATCGCGCTTTTCAATGAGCATTTGCGCATATTGCCAGATCAGGAATAAAATACTTGTAAAAACAAGGTAAGCAGCGACAATCAGCATCAGTTCCCAAATCCGGAAATAGGAAATGTAATATAAGCTGGGAAACAGTTTGTCGATAAAAAAATTGAACAAGGCAAAATTCAAAAAAGCAGTCAGCAAAACCAATCCTACGGCGTAAAGCAGATACACGGCAAATCGGCTTCGGTTCATGAAACGGACAATCAAAACTTTCAGGTTAAAATAAACAGCGGAAACAATAGTCAGGTGAAAAACGACCACGTAAAGAAAATTTTTCACAAAAAACTCCATAAATATGGCTACATCCTCCTTGGTCTCATCAGGTTTAATTTGTTCCAGAATAACATATCCAATTGGCAGCAAAAACAATATGCTTATTGGAATTTTTATCCAAAGCCGGGCTTTCCGTACAAGCCAGATAAAAGGCAGCGTGCAGTAAACCAGGAATATCAAATTCACAATAAGTACAAAATCCCATCCCACTTCCAAATCCTGGATCACACTTATTGATTCGACCCCGGGGTTTAAAATCACATTCCAATAGTTGTATGAAATGAACCAGAAGATGACATGCAGCGCAGGAATAAGCTGTTTTTTTAAGTTAAATGTCTTCATGGCGGTTTAATTTATACGGTTTAATTTCAACATTGCTGGCTGGTCGTCCCAGTCGATGAATCGTTTTTGGTGGCCGTAGCGTTTAATCATTTCCGTCAGAACTTCAGAGGAGGCAGTCAGTAACAGCCGATTGGCATCTTCAACCCACCGGTATTTAATCCTGACCCGTTTGTTTTCAATCATACTTTTCATGTATTCGGCACCCAGCCACGACACCTTTAGCTGTTTATCCTGAACCGTAATTCGGGCCAGCGTATGAACGGTAAAGTAGTTTTCCCTCGCCATTCGGCTTTTCTGAATAGCCGATATCTCGCGGGGACTGAAATCTCCATACAAGGTGCCATTTATTTTAAAAAGTACCAACCGATACTGGTATTGCGCCGAATCAGGATTGTTGCCAATCAGTTTTACAATGTATTGGTTTTGCGGTTTGAAAACTGTTGAATC
>JAUYEQ010000455.1 GCA_030691295.1 Bacteroidota bacterium | reverse complement strand
ACTCATTTTACTGATCCCTGTGTTTTTATGTTTTTTTTCTGTCAGTGCACAAAAAGTTAATCCTATTGATTCCAAATCAACGAAAGAAACACGTGCACTATTTCGAAACATGAAAAAGCTTTCAAAAAACCATACACTTTTCGGGCACCAACATGCCACTGAATACGGCCATGGCTGGATGAACGAAGAAAACCGGTCGGATGTAAAATCGGTTTGCGGATCACATCCCGCCATTATCGGCGTTGATCTTAGCGGAATTTCAGGCAGAAATCCACAGGCAATAGAACAAACCAAAGCCAGTCTTCGCAAAAATGTAGTTGACACTTACAATCGTGGCGGCGTAACCACCGTTGCCTGGCATTTTTCGAATCCGGTTTCAGGAGGAGGTTTCTACTGGAAAGATTCAGTTTCGCTTCCTGCTGTGAAATACATCATTCCGGGTGGCGAAGCCCACGGGAAATACAAATTGATTCTTAATGATGTTGGCGATTGGGCCAAAAGTATGAAAGGCAATGATGGTAATCTTGTTCCGGTTATTTTCAGACCTTTCCACGAATTCGACGGTGGCTGGTTCTGGTGGGGAAAACCTCATTGCACACGCGAAGAGTTTATTTCGCTTTGGAAATTCACGGTTTCATACCTTCGCGACAGCCTTGAAGTTCACAATTTTCTGTATGCTTTTTCGCCCGACAACCAATTTAATTCTGAAGCTGAGTTTCTGGAAAGGTACCCAGGCGACGAATGGGTTGATATGGTTGGAATGGACAATTACGGAGACATGGGGCGCGACCGGTATGACCTTGCAACTGCTTCACGGAAATTAAAAATAGTATCGGATTATGCTATCAAAAAGGGTAAACTGGCTGCTTTTACAGAAACCGGATTGGAGTCGATTCCAAATGAAAAATGGTGGACAGAAACATTGTTGAAAGTGATGAAAACAGATCGGATGCAGCTTTCGTACGTATTGGTCTGGCGAAACGATACAAGAAGCCCAACTCATTATTATGCACCTTACCCCGGACAGGTGAGTGTTCCTGATTTTATGAAATTTTACGATGATCCATATACCCTTTTTGAGAATGATTTAAAGCGCATTTACAAAAAATAAAGAGTAAGACGTTGAAAATTTCCTGAAATTTTTCCGAAGAGAACATGCTTTTTTGATTGTTTCCTCATTTTTTCAATCTTTTATCCTTAATTTGTAGAAAAAAAACGATAATCTCTTTTTACAACCGGCATTCATTTTTCTTGCCTGATGAACCAATGATTTTATCGTATATTAATCCGATTTATGGCGAATGTGGCAAATTATCTGAGAACTTTAATCATACAGACCGTTGATTATTTCTATGCCCCTTTTCAAAAGTATATTCCTTTGGAAACATTCCGGTACGCGGCAACCGGAGGTTTTAATACAGTGCTCGATATTTCACTTTACTTTATTTTTTATAATTTCATTCTCGACAAGCAAGTCATTGATTTGCATATTGTTTCAATCAGTCCGCATATCGCAGCGTTTTTGATTGTGTTTCCGATCACTTTTTTTACCGGTTTTCTGCTTGCGCGCTATATCACTTTCACCAGCTCCGAAATTCGTGGACGCATACAATTGATCCGTTACATGATATCGGTTTCAGGCTCAATTTTCCTGAACTATGTTTTCCTCAAATTTCTGGTCGAGTTCGGAGGTTTATGGCCAACGCTTTCCAAAATTATTACTACCGTTATAGTGGTAATTTACAGTTATTTTGTTCAGAAATTCTACACATTTAAAACTGCCCGGCTCGTTACCCTTTAACTTTTGCATTTTGAGCGATTAATTCTTTGCCCAATATTTCCCGGATAATTTTATCTGAAAATTTGTTCGGTAATTTGATTTTGCCTTATCTTAGCCGCCGAATTGGTGATGCTTTTAAACGAGTATCAAGAGGGAATCCGGTTAAATTCCGGAGCTGTACCCGCAGCTGTAAACTCTGTTAAATTTTTGCAACTCACGCCACTGCCCCGGTAAACCGGGATGGGAAGGCCGCAAAAATAGAGTAAGCCAGAAGACCTGCCATTTCGTGATACAATATTCAAAGCTTTCGGGAGAAAAAGCTTGGAGTAACCAAAACGATATTCATTGGGTTATTTCAGCAGTTTTGCGTATTGTAATTATTTTGAAAACATTCAAAATTATTACATAATGAAACACATCTACCTGGCAATAGTTGCCACCTTTTTTGCATTTAATTCAGTGGCACAATCTGTTGCCAAATTCGACGAACTGAACCTGGCTCCGGAAAAATTCTGGAACGGCTCCGATCTATCCGGAAGTTTTGAAAGTGGTGGAATCGCTTTCCACAACTCGTACAACAACGATTGGCAATACTGGAGTGGTTTCGCGTACTCGAATATGACAGATATAACAACTGCCGGGTATGGGAATCAGTACAGCGCAATTACCGGACGCGGCTATGCAGGAAGCGCAAATTACGCAGTCTGCTACCCTTCCCCATCGGCTGAAGCATCGTTTAGTGCGGTTACCAAAGTCAGCGGATTTTATATAACAAATTCAGCTTATGCTTATTTGTCGATGAAAAACGGCGACCAGTTTTCAAAGAAATTCGGTGGCGAAAACGGCAGCGATCCTGACTTTTTTAAACTGATGATTGAAGCATTGAATGATGCCGGAAAACCGGTTGATACTGTTTATTTCTATCTGGCCGATTTTCGTTTTGCCGATAATTCCAAAGACTATATCCTGAACAAATGGACTTGGGTTGATTTAAGCGAGCTGAAAGAAGCTGGCAAACTGCGGTTTAGTTTAAGTTCGAGCGATAACAGTTACGGATTTATGAATACTCCCGGGTATTTCTGCATGGACGATTTAAATGGCGAAAAACCATACGATTATCAACCGGTAACTTTTGCAGGTTTCGAGAATTTGGTTCTCGGAACTCAGGGTTATTTTAACGGAAGTGACCTGAAAGGTAGTTTTACCAGCGGAAATTTCAGGTTTATGAATGATTACAATGCCGATTGGGGAAGCTGGTCGGGTTTCGCAGCATCAAACCAAACCGATACAAGAACTCCGGGCTGGGAAAACCAATACAGCGCTATTACCGGAAAAGGTGTATCCGGAACTCCAACCTATGCCGTTGTATATCCTACCCCTGTTTCAACCATATTATTTAAAGATACCATCGTTTCAGGATTGTATGTTACAAATAGTACTTACGCCTATCAATCGATGAGAAACGGGGATGTTTTCTCGAAAAAATTCGGCGGCGAAACAGGAAACGATGAAGATTACCTGATTTTAACCATCGAAGGATTTAATTCCGACAACCAGTCTTCAGGAAAAATTGAATTCTTCCTGGCCGATTTCATGTACAGCATTAATTCAAACGATTACATTCTTGATACATGGAAATGGGTGAACCTTTCGAAGTTTGGCCGGATTTCAAAACTTGA
Organism: Bacteroidota bacterium; assembly: GCA_030691295.1. GTDB lineage: Bacteria > Bacteroidota > Bacteroidia > Bacteroidales > Prolixibacteraceae > Aquipluma. Next base: position 4,700 of record JAUYEQ010000455.1, on the reverse strand, counting down.
ATTTTCTTTGCGCTCATCTGACAACGGGAACTGGGGAATGAACACTCCGGGATATTTTTGTATCGACAACCTGAACCACGAGGTTTTGACTTCATCGCCCAACATGCAGCAGTTGCAGGCTTCTGTTTACCCAAATCCTTTCAGCGACCGGATAACGATTTCAGGAATAAAATCAAATGCAAGGGTTGTCATTTCTGATGTTGCCGGAAGAATCGTAAATGAATATGTCAATGTTTATAATAATCAGGTGATTAATGATCTGGCAAATTTAAAATCAGGCGTTTATTTTCTGGAAATTACTGAAGGAAAAAATCGGTTTACTACCAAGTTGATGAAAAAATAGAGAAAAGGAACAAAACCTTTCATTTATTAGGAATCATTAATAAACCAAAGCGAATTTCTGATGTTATCTTTAACAATCAGAAATGAATAAGCTGATACTTTTTATATTACCAGCGAATTTTATTTCTTTGTACCATTATTTAAAATTTAAAACAAAAACAGAAAGCTATGAAAATAGGTAAAAACAAAATGGTTTCACTGACATACGATCTTCATTACGATGATTTTAAGGGAGATATGATTGAGCAGGCGACCAGCGAGAAACCATTGAGTTTTGTCTTTGGTGCAGGTTTGATGCTCCCAAAATTCGAATCATTGCTAGAAGGTTACGAAGCAGGCAACCCTTTCGAGATTAGTTTGGCAGATGTTGATGCCTACGGAGAATTGGACGAAAATGCAATTGTTGATCTTCCAAAGCATCTTTTCATTATTGACGGTGAATTTGACAATGAGGTCGTGGCTATCGGAAGTACAGTCCCAATGATGAGTACCAGCGGACAACGCCTGAATGGTCTGGTAATGGAAATCACTGATGATATTGTAAAAATGGACTTCAATCATCCATTGGCCGGAGAGAATTTATTCTTTAAAGGTGAAATTCTTGAAGTGAGAGAAGCAACAGATGAAGAAATTGCTGCTACATTAGGTGGTGGAAGTTGTGGTTGCGGAAGCGGCGGATGCGGTGATGGTGGTTGCGGCGACGAAGAATGTGCCGATGGCGGTTGCGGAACCGAAAGCAAAGGCGGTTGCGGATGCGGTTGCTAATCAGTGCAATCAGATAATTTTAAAATGTTGTTTCAGAACTTCGTGTTTTGAAACAACATTTTTAGTTTTTACGAATCTCATTTTTGACGGTATGAACAGTTTTGGACAAATTTTCAGGTTAACATCTTTTGGCGAGTCGCACGGTAGAGCCATCGGTGGAGTTATTGACGGTTGCCCGGCAGGATTGGAAATCGATTTGGATTTTATCCAGAATGAATTGGACCGTCGTAAACCCGGACAATCAAAAATTACCACTCAGCGTGACGAAAACGATCAGGTTGAATTTTTATCCGGAATTTTTGAAGGAAAAACGCAAGGAACTCCCATCGGTTTTATTGTCCGGAACAAAGATCAGCATTCGGCCGACTACAACGATCTGAAAGATGTTTTCAGACCGTCACATGCCGATTATACTTATATTCAGAAATACGGAACCCGCGACCATCGTGGCGGAGGTCGCTCATCGGCTCGTGAAACCATTGCCCGTGTTGTGGCAGGAGCTGTTGCCAAATTACTGTTGAAAAAAGCAGGCGTTTCCATTCAGGCTTTTGTTTCACGTGTTGGAAACATTGAACTCGAAAAACCATACACCGAACTTGATTTGAGCCAAACTGAAACCAACATTGTGCGTTGTCCGGATTCGGATACTGCCAAAAGAATGATTGCACGCATTGAGGAAGCCGGCAATGATCACGACACTGTTGGCGGTATTGTAACCGGAGTTATTCAAGGCGTTCCTGCTGGCTGGGGCGAACCTGTTTTCAATAAATTACATGCCGATTTGGGTTTTGCCATGCTAGGAATAAATGCCGTGAAAGGTTTTGAATATGGTTCGGGCTTCGAAGGAACGCGTTTGTCAGGCTCAGAGCACAACGATGTTTTTATCAGGACTGAAAATGGTGTGCGCACCAAAACAAACAATTCAGGAGGAATACAAGGTGGCATTTCCAACGGCGAAGATATCTACTTTAATGTCGCATTTAAGCCCATCGCAACTTTGCTTAAAGAACAAAATACAGTCGATCGGGCAGCAAATGAGGTGATAATAAATCCAAAAGGTCGTCACGATCCATGTGTACTTCCAAGAGCGGTTCCAATTGTTGAATCAATGGCGGCAATCGTTTTGGCCGATCATTATTTGCTGAACCGGATAAACAATATTAGAAATTTATAAGTTGAATCGTTGCAACTTAATTTTTTTATCTTTGGTAGAATAATCTTCACAAATAATCAGTTAAATAAAAACGACCTCATGCAACTCACATACAAAATATTACTGCACAAAGAACCTGAAGGTTCTTATACAGTTTCTGTTCCGGCGTTGTCTGGATGTGTTACTTATGGGGAGACTGTTGAAGAATCAATTCAAATGGCTAAAGAAGCAATAGAACTTTATATTGAAGAACTTAAAGATCGTGGTGAAGATATTCCTGATGATACGGGTACTTTGGAATACTCCTTAACTCTTCAAATAGCATGAACTTTTCTGCAAAAAACCTGATTTCCATACTGGTTCAGAAAGGCTATTTCTATAAACGTGCCAATGGCAGCCATCATAGAATCCCGAAAATCAAACATTCAGCGTTTCTCCTTCTGATTTAGCAACAATTACTGCCGCGCAGGTATCTCCCCAAACATTTACCGTAGTTCGCGACATATCCAAAATACGATCGACTGCCAGAATTAAACCAACTCCTTCAAGTGGTAGATTTACGGCTGTTAAAACGATTGTCATCATTACCAATCCAGCCATTGGGATACCAGCAGAACCAATTGCCGCTAAAAGCGCGGTGACAACAACAATAGCCTGCTGACTCATTGAAAGCTGAATTCCATAAGCCTGAGCAATAAAAATGACAGCAACACACTCGTAGAGAGCGGTTCCGTTCATGTTGATAGTTGCCCCCAAAGGCAGGGTAAAGCTGGTAATTTTGTTTGAAACTCCACTTTTGTGCTCGACTGCTTCCATCGATAATGGAAGAGCAGCATTTGACGATGAAGTTGAAAAGGCTGTAAGCAATGGTGTGGCCATATTCCTGAAATGCTTGTAAGGATTGGCTTTTCCGAGAATTTTAACCGAGAGGGGCAAAAGAATTACTGCATGAAAAATTAAGGCTATAAAAACCGTCAACATATATATCCCCAGGCTTCCGGCAATGTTTCCCAATGATCCGGAATTTTTGGCCACTTCTTTCGAAACAATGGCAAACACACCGAGTGGTGTAAACCGGATGATGAACATGGTTATTTTCATCATCACTTCAAAAATGGAATCAAATAAACTGACCAGAAATTCCTGTTTTTTTTTAGGAATATGCGTGATGAATGCACCAAACAGAATGGCAAAAAAGATGACTGGAAGGATTTGTCCTTTGGCCATGGCGTCAAAAATATTTTCAGGAATGGTGCGGATCAGGATATCGCTCACAGAAGTGCTGGCTGTTGGCAATGATTGAATGCTTTCGGCAGTTCCCAGATTCGCACCTACACCTGGCTGAAGGAGATTAACAAAAAACAATCCTGTCAGGATGGCTATCAGACTGGTAACGACGTAGTATGAAAGTGTTTTCACTCCCAGTCGTCCCAAATTTGATCCGCTCCCGATGCTTGCAACGCCGCTGATAATAGAACTTAAAATAAGCGGAACCACCACCATGTTCAAGCCACGCAAAAAGACGACACCCATCCATGAAACATACGGAATCAAATTGGGAAGATAATAACCAAAAGCAACAGCGAGAATAAGGGCGATCAGTATTTGCCAGTGAAGTTTAATTTTTGAAAGCATAGATCAGAATAATTTGGGAAAAACAAATGTAATAAAAGCTTTCAAACCCAACCATGGCCGTACTTTTATAACCGCATTATTTTCTTTTTATACACTCTGAAAAGATGTTCTTCATCATCTCCTTTTTCAATTCCATTTAACAACAATTCGAGTAACGCAGGTATTTCATCGTCCACAAATCCTGATTTTATTGCAATCACTGATGCTAACCGCATTTGGTTACTGTCTATATTCCCGTCGGCTAAAACCATTTTGATTATACTGTAAATCTGGTCAAATCGTTTCGTTAATTCGTAGGGCGGATTGTATGCCACGTTATTAGCAGTTGCCAGCAAATCATCAATTTCGGGGTCGGTAAAACCCATGTTTTTGCCAAGCCGGTGCAGCATTTCCATTTCACTATCCCGAATTATCCCATCAGCCAAAGCAATTTGAATGAGATGTTTAAAATGTTCCTTATCCTGTCTCTTTTCCGGGTGGTCAAAGTGTTCCAATAGTTTCATAATTTCGTTTTTAATAGTGTGAATGTCAAAATCATTCAATAAAGAAACGATTAATTCTTCTTTTTTGGAGCATTTCCGAATAACTTATTGTATTCTTCTTCAGAAATAAGATTGGCTTCATAACCATTCTTTTTAATTCCTTTGGCAATATTTTCAGGAGTATTTTTTTCTGATTTATATACTACCTTGATTGTATTTGATACCAGATCAACTTTAAATGATTTCATCCATTTTTCGAATTTCAGGTATTTTGTAAGTGTTAATTAACAGTCCATGCAATCCATTTTAGACTTAATGTAAAC
>JAUYEQ010000454.1 GCA_030691295.1 Bacteroidota bacterium | reverse complement strand
TATTCAATAAAATATGGCAAAAATTAAAATTGGAATAGCAAGTGATCATGCCGGATTTGAAAGAAAACAAACCGTGCTGAAATACCTTCAGGAACAAGGAATAGAATTCAAGGATTTTGGTGCATTTTCAGCAGAAAGCAGCGATTATCCTGATTATGCCCATCCCTTGGCCGAAGCGGTGAGTCACGGAGAATTCGATTTGGGAATTACTTTGTGCGGCAGCGGAAACGGAATTAACATGACAGCCAATAAACACCAGGGAATACGTTCGGCAATTTGCTGGATGCCCGAAATTGCCATGTTGGCCCGATTACACAACGATGCCAATATTTGTGCGCTTCCGGCCCGATATATTACTGATGAACAAGGCATTGAAATTGTGAAGATTTTTCTGTCCACTGCTTTTGAAGGTGGGCGTCATATCGACAGAATCAACAAGATACCCTGTTAAAAATGTCAAAACAAAAGGAAATATTCCTGCAAAAGTCTGAAGAGGTTGCCTTCGATCTGAAACATCGGAAAACAATAAAGTTTAACATTTCAAAATACGATGTGGCAGTTGATCGTGGTATGAATCGTTATTCAAACCTTGATATGGCAAAATCACGTGCTTCGTATGTAAAATCATTGGCCGTTAATAATTTGCATGACTATTTGCTCGAGTTTGAAAAAAATATCACGGCCAATGGCGCTTCTGTAATTTGGGCCGAAGATGAGGGTGAAGCCATTGAAGCGATTAAGAAAATACTGATCGAAAACAATTCGAAAACGGTGGTAAAAAGCAAGTCGATGACTACCGAGGAAATTGAATTGAACGAACATCTGGAAGAAATTGGGGTTGAATCGCTTGAAACTGATTTGGGCGAATACATTGTTCAGCTAGCAGGCGAAAAACCATATCACATCGTAACTCCGTGTATGCATAAATCGCGTCAGGATATCGCTGAACTTTTTACTGAAAAATTTAATACCCCCGAAGGCAGTTCTCCTGAATACCTGACAGATTTTGTCAGGAAAAAGCTACGCGAAAAGTTTACATTGGCCGATGTGGGAATTACCGGCGCAAACTTTCTGGTGGCCGATGTCGGTGGAATTTGCTTAACAGAAAATGAGGGAAATGCGTTGATGACAGTGTCGTTTCCTAAAATACACATTGTGATTGCCGGAATTGAAAAAGTAATTCCACGCATGAAAGACCTGGGTTTGATGTGGCCGATCCTTGCCGCACACGGAACCGGACAGCAAATATCGGTTTATAATTCACTAATTACTGGTCCTAAAAAGTCAGGGGAATCAGATGGACCGGAAAAGATGATTGTGATACTTTTGGACAACAAGCGTACGGCATTGTTTGAAAACGACGATCAATACGAAGCCTTGAAATGCATTCGCTGCGGAGCCTGCCTGAATGCCTGCCCGATTTATAAAAATGTTGGCGGATACACTTACGATGCCACTTACAGCGGGCCAATCGGTTCGGTCATAACGCCATTTTTCAAAGGATTGAAAGAATACAATCACCTGAGTTCGGCCTGTTCGGTCTGCGGAAAATGCACCGAAGTTTGTCCGGTAAAAATTCCGCTGCACCACATGTTGCTCATTAACCGGCGAGATGCGGTGAGGGCAGGAGCTGGCGGTTTTATATGGAACCAGGGAATGAAGGCTTATGAATTTGCTTTTTCACAACGAAACCGGTTAGATTTGTTGGGCGGAAAAACAAAAAATGCGTTTGCGTTGTTAGGAGCTAAGACTCTGGGGGATAATAAACAACTTCCGAAATTGGCAGATCAGTCGTTTAGTAAACAATGGACCAATAAAAAATAAATATATGCTATCAAATACTTGTAAATATGCTGTAAGAGCGCTCATTTATCTGGGAAAATATTCTGAAGATGGAACCAAAATCGGGATCAAGAAAATTTCAGCTGATTTATTAATTCCAACTCCTTTTCTTGGGAAAATTTTGCAGAATCTCGTTAAACAGAAGATTTTAGTTTCAACAAAAGGACCCAACGGTGGTTTTGGGCTTGCAAGAAAAACCAGTGAAATATCACTCTACGATATTGTCAGGGTTGTTGATGGCGAAGATTTCTTTAAAAATTGCCTGATTGGTATGCAGGCTTGTTCCATTCATGCCGAAAATGAAAAACCATGCCCCGTTCATGGCCGTTTTGGTCCGATTCGCGCTCAATTGTTTGAGTTTTATAAAGAAACTTCCATCGAACAAATTGTGAACGATATGGACGGATTGGAAGACCTTATCAAGCTTTAGATTAACGATTAACGATTTCAGATTTGTTTTTTACATCGTTAATCGTTAATCGAAAAATTGTTAATCGTTAATCATCTTTCCACATGGCCGGAATCTATATTCATATCCCTTTTTGCAGAAAGCGTTGTCATTATTGTGATTTCTTCAAATCGACCGATTTAAGCCAGAAAGCCAGGTTATTGGAAGGGTTAAAAAAAGAGCTGCAATGCAGGGCTCCGGAGTTGGTTTCCGAAGAAATAAATACCATTTATTTTGGGGGCGGAACTCCTTCTGTTTTGTTGATTGATGAGTTGAAAGACCTTTTAAACATCATTAACCAAAATTATCAGGTTGCTGAAAATGCCGAAATTACACTCGAAGCAAATCCAGACGATCTGAGCCAGGCAATACTTTCAGCCTTGAAACAAATCGGTTTCAACCGGCTCAGCATGGGAGTGCAGTCTTTTTCTGAAGCCGATTTGAAACTGATGAACCGCCGACATGGAGTTATGCAGGCAGTTCAATCGGTAAAATGGGCAAAAACGGCTGGTTTTTCGAATATCAGCATCGATTTGATTTACGGTTTGCCCAAGCAAACGATTGAAGAATGGGAGCGCAACGTGCGAATTGCCGTTGAACTGGATGTGCAACACGTTTCGGCTTACAATCTTACTTACCATGAAGGAACTGTTTTTTACGAGCAGCTCAAAAAAGGAATATTGCGGGAGTTGCCCGATGAACTTAGCCTTCAGCAATTTGAAATGCTTGTTAAAATACTGAAAGAAGCCGGATTCGAGCATTACGAGATTTCGAATTTCTGCAAGCCAGGGCTGTATTCGCAGCACAATTCATCCTATTGGAAAAGCCGCAAATACCTCGGAATTGGTCCGTCGGCTCATTCGTACGACCTTGCAAGCCGTCGCTGGAATGTGTCCTCCATTTCCAAATATCTGGAAGGACTGGAGAACAATCAACACTATTTTGAAACCGAAATTCTGACCGAACAGGATCGTTACAATGATTTTATCATTACCGGTTTACGCACCGTTTGGGGCATTTCCGAAGAATACATTCAGGCTACATTTTCGTTGGAATATTTTAACCATTTCCTGAAAATGAAAGCAAAATATTTACAGTCAGGACAGCTTACCTGCAATTCAGGAACGACCAGTATAAGTCCTGAAGGATTGTTTATTTCAGATAAAATCATGGCTGATTTCATGGTAGTTGAATCCTGCTAAATATTGTTAATTGCCTGTTTTGGTGTTTTAGTCAAGTTATAAATCCATATCTTAGCGCCTTCAAAAAAATAATTGATTGAATGAACCGGAATCCGAATAAAATGATCGTTAAAATTGTCAACCAATCCAATAATCCGTTGCCTGAATACAGTACAATTCATTCAGCAGGTATGGATCTTCGCGCCAATCTGGCTGAACCGGTGGTGTTAAAACCACTCGAAAGAGTGCTTGTTCCAACAGGTCTGTTTATCGAATTGCCTGTTTCATACGAAGCGCAGATTCGCCCAAGAAGCGGATTGGCATTGAAAAAAGGAATTACGGTGCTGAATTCGCCCGGAACAATCGACGCTGATTACCGTGGCGAAGTGGGTATTATCCTGATTAATTTATCGAATGAAGAATTTGTAATTCAGCATGGCGAGCGCATTTGCCAGATGGTAATTGCCAAACATGAACACATCGGCTGGGAATCGGTTGAAATATTGGAAGAAACAATACGTGGTGCCGGTGGTTTTGGACATACCGGGAAAAAATAAAGAGGATGAAGAACAAGTTTATAGCATATTTTGCAGTTGTTTCGATGCTGGTTTCCGCTTGCGGAACAGCTAAAAAAGAAGTTAAATCGCCCGTTCAGGATAAAATTGAGGCAGAGGAACCTGCAATTTCGGACGAAAACAAAAATGAATTTGAATATACTTTTATCGAAGGATTGAAGCAAAAAATGATTGGTAACCAGCAGGCTGCCGTTACGCTGTTTTCAAAGTGCCTTCAAATCAATCCCAACTCGTCTTCGGCCATGTTCGAACTGGCCAAAATTCACAGCGCCAGCGGAGATCAAACCAGCTCTTCTCTTTTGCTCGAAAAAGCGATCGGTTTGAGCCCTGAAAACAAGTGGTACAAAATATTGCTTGCCCAGATTTATCAACAGGGGAAACAGTATAAAAAAGCGGCAGATCTTTATCAGCAGCTTCAGGCGATTGAACCTGAAAACCTTGAATATCTGTACATGAATGCTGCCCTGCTTTCATCAGCCGAAAAGTTTAATGAAGCCATTGATGCCTACAACCAACTGGAGAAAAAAGTTGGTATAACCGATCAGATTTCGGTTGAAAAGCATCAGATATACCTGGCTGCCGGAAAGAAAAAAGAAGCTCAGGCAGAACTTCAGAAACTGATTGATTTTAATCCGACAGAAACCCGTTACTACGGTTTGATGGCCGATTATTACCTCTCGGAAAAAGATGAAGCCAACGCACTTAAAAACTACCTGAAAGTTTTGGAAATTGATCCTGACAACGGATTTGTGCTTTTTTCGCTGACCTCGTTTTACCAGCAAAAGGACGACAAGGAAAAAGCCTGGGAATATGCCCGCAAAGCTTTTATGCACAAATCAATTGAAGTTGAAACCAAAATACAGTATTACCTGATGATGACCGCCGATCAGGAAGATCCTTTTTTTACGGAAGCTCAGGTGACCGAACTGGTTGACAATCTGGTAAAAACCAACGGCGATGATTACCGTGTTTATACGGTTTATGCCGAATACCTGATCAGAAAAGGCCAACTTGCAGAAGCACGCGAACAACTTCGGAAAGTGCTTGAAACGCAAAAAGACAATTACCTGATTTGGGAACGAATGATCATGATCAGCAACGATTTGCTCGATTTCAACAGCATTTATAAAGATGCGGCGCAAGCCATCGAATTATTTCCCAGTCAGCCGGTTTTGTACGCTTTGAAAGCGGTGGCCTGTCTGCAACTCAATAAGTATGAAGAGGCAATTGATATTCTGAAAGAAGGCGAAACATACCTTCTGGATAATAAACCGCTGAGAATTCAGTTTGATTTGTACAAGGCCGAAGCCAATTATAAACTGGATAGGGTAGAGGAGGCGTTCAAAGCATTTGATGCCGTAATCAGCCTCGATCCTGAGAACTGGCTGGCAATGAACAACTATGCCTATTATCTTTCGCTGCGAAACGAAAACCTCGAGAAAGCGGAGCAATTAAGCGGAAAAGCGGTCAAGGCCAATCCGTTGAATCCGACTTATCTCGATACCTATGCCTGGGTTTTGTTTATGCGCAAGGAATATATACTCGCGAAGTTTTACATGGAAACAGCCATCAAAAACGGAGGCGATAAAAACGGGGTGATTGTTGAACATTACGGCGATATTCTGTACATGCTGGGCGAAAAGGAAAAGGCCATTGAGCAATGGAAAAATGCCCTTGATAAAGGCGAAGTTTCAGAATTTTTAAATGAAAAGATCAAACAGGGACGCTACATTGATAAATAAATTAAAGTGAGAAGAAATACAGTACAAGGAAAATTATATTTATGGATT
>JAUYEQ010000160.1 GCA_030691295.1 Bacteroidota bacterium | reverse complement strand
GGTTATTTTATCTTATTCAATATTAACAAATTAATCCTGAAGTTCTTCCCTTTTCTCCATTTCAGAAATAATGGCAGACACAATATCTGCAGCAACTTCAGTCTTGGATTTTAACTCAAAAAAAGTCAGATTATTGTCTTTATCGATCAATGTTATTTTATTGGTATCAACTCCAAATCCGGCTCCGACATCGTTCAGCGAATTTAAAACTATCAAGTCGAGATTTTTTCTTTTCAGCTTTGCGAAAGCATTCGAAAGTTCATCGTTGGTTTCAAGCGCAAATCCTATAAGCAGTTGATTATCTGTTTTTATTCGCCCCAAATCTCCGGCAATATCTTCAGTTGGTTTGAGTCGGATAACTAAATCGTCTTTCTCTCTTTTGATTTTCGAATCAGAAAATGTTTCAGGTGTAAAATCAGCAACAGCAGCACACATTACAGCTCCATTGGTTTCATTGAATATTTCGAGGCATTTCTCATGCATTTCTCTGGCAGACTCAACCGAAATAACAGTTATTCCGGCATTTGTACATTTAATTTGTACCGGACCGGAAACGAGTGTAACTTTCGCACCGGCATCAGCAAGTTCTCCGGCAATGGCATAGCCCATTTTTCCTGAAGAATAATTCCCGATAAATCGAACGGGGTCAATCTTTTCGTGGGTAGGGCCGGCAGTTACAAGGAAATGTTTATTTCCTAATTTTTTTTTTTGATTGAAGAATCTGACAACCTCTTCAACAATATTTTCAGGCTCTTCCATCCGGCCTTTTCCATGCAAACCACTGGCAAGTTCTCCCTCGCCCGGTTCGATAATGAAATTTCCAAATGACCGTAAAATTTCAATATTCCGAAGATTTGCAGGATGCCTGAACATGTCAAGATCCATTGCAGGTGCAATCATCACCTTGCATTTTGCCGATAAATAAGTCGTAACAAGAAGATTGTCGCAAACACCATTGGCCATTTTTGCGAGGGTGGCAGCCGTTGCAGGAGCAATTATCATTAAATCGGCCCATTGACCCATATCTACATGAGAATACCATGTTCCATCATTGGCTGAAAAAAAATCGGAAGCAACCGGTTTTCCAGACAATGCGGACATGGTAACAGGAGTTATGAACTCCTTGGCTGCGGGGGTCATCACAACCTGAACCTCAGCACCTTCTTTCACAAGACCCCTTAAAAGACAAGCTGCCTTGTAAGCAGCTATACTTCCGGTAACCCCGAGAACGATATGTTTTCCTGACAGCCTCATAAAGGCTTGTATTATAATTCTTTGTTGCGGGCTTCCTTTGCAGGATTGCGATGATAAATCTGATCGTTTACAAATTCCTCGTAAGCAATCAAAGTTGGTTTTGGAAGGCGTTCGTAGTATTTAGAAATCTCGATCTGTTCGCGATTTTCAAACACTTCTTCCAGATTATCGGTATAGGAAGCGAATTCCTGAAGTTTGGTACTCAGCTCTTCCTTCATTTCAGAGGCAATCTGATTTGAACGTTTTGCCAAAATCATTACCGATTCATAGACATTGCCGGTCCTTGTTTCCAATTCTCTTAAATCTCTTGAAATTGTTGTTGTTTCTGCTTTTGTTTTCTTAAAATCCATATTATCTATAAATTAGAATCACCTTTATAATTTAATAATTTTGCTGTGGTAGAATGATATTTTTCTACTTCTTTCATGTATTTACTCTCCGGGTATTCGTCCGCAAAGGTAAAATATTCATCCAAAGCTGAACTCAGACGTTCACGCTTTTTTTCTTCAACACTATTTACTGCCAGCAGATATTTCGCTTTGAGCAGCATGTACATTAGTTCTTCGCGGTATTTTGTGTCCGGAAAATCTTTTAACGACGATGATAAAGCAACCACTGCAGCCTTGTAATTTTTCAAATCATAGTAAAGTTTCCCGCTTACATACGATTTATAAACCAACTTGTCGCGCAATTCAATGATCAACCTGTTGGCTTCCTCAACCCTTGTCGATTTTGGATACAAGTTAATAAACAACTGTAATGCATCTATCGCATTTTGCGACACCTGCTGATCCAAACGAGGGTTTGGCGAATCGAGATAAAAACAATATCCGACCATGAACTGCGATTCTTCGGCATATTCACTTCGCGGAAACTCTTTTACCAGTGTTTTGAAATAATGCCCCGCCATCATATTGTCCTTCATACCGAATTGGCTTTTGGCATAATAATAATACACTTTGTCAGCACGGCTGGTGCCACGGTATATATTCAACAATTCTTTCAGAAGTGTTGACGAGCGCACGAATTCTCCGGCTTCGTAATATTCAAGTGATTTTTTGTACTTGAATTCGTAGTCGGTGCTTTTTACAATTTTATTATAATCACCGCACGAACTCAACAATAGTACAAACACAATAGCAATTGGTGTGAAATTTCTCATTTTCATTAACATGGCGAAAATATACATTTTTATCGAAAATTAAAGGGCGAAAATTAGAATGTTTTATCCAGATTACAATCCTGTTTAGTATAAATTAACAATTTTGCAGACTTATTAAAAAGAATTACTTTTGCGATGTTAATTTAAAACCCAAATCA
>JAUYEQ010000445.1 GCA_030691295.1 Bacteroidota bacterium | reverse complement strand
TTTTACCGACTCAAAACCAACATACGAAATCATTATCGGTGAATCGTCGGTTACTTTGAGCACAAAATTTCCATTCTCGTCAGTTATTGTTCCGATTGTTTTGCCTAAAATTACAACTGATGCGCTTTTCAATGGTTTCCCACTTTCATCAATAACTTTCCCTTTGATTGTTTTTTCGTTTTGAATCACATTTGTTGCAAGCTCCTCGGCCTGAATAAACTTGTATTCAGGAGCAGCAAAAGCATAGAAAACTCCTGCTATGAGCGGCAAAATCAATAAAAGTTTTAGTTTTCTAATTGGTGAACTTATAGTTTGTTTCATCATGTTAAATCGTTTTTTGTTAAGTGAATAATTGAACGAATTGGCCAGTGAAATCACCGGTCCGCCGAACATTTGGTTCAGCAAAGCCGCACGGTAAATGGCCGGATTGGAACTGCGCTGCAGCGCCCGCTCGTCGGCCAGGTATTCGTGGTTTTGCCTGATCAGATGGCCGTAAAGCCATATTGCAGGATTAAACCACTGCACCGTGCGAAGGATTTCAAACAGCAGTAAATCAATCCAGTGCTGTTGCCTGATGTGCTCCAGTTCGTGGTTCACAATTTCATTCGTTTCGATTTCGTCGATTGAAGGATTGACAAAAACGAACGAGAAAAATGAAAACGAAGCGGGGTATTCAGCAGTACGAATCAATTTTGCCGAACTAAAATGTTGTGTTTCTGATTTTCGGATAATGCGGAAAACAGGAAGTGTTTGCCTTAAAATCCGGAATGTCAGGTAAATAATTCCTGAAATGTAAAAAGACAAAAGCAATACATTTTGCAATGGAAACGGTTCGCTTGCTTCCGCGATTCCCTGAATCTGAGGTTCGAAAACTTCAGGAGTAGGAACAACAGGCAGCAAAACCGTGTAATGCCAGGTGAAAAACGGGAAAATGATTGAGATTAAAATCCCGGAAATAAGGTAGATACGGTTCAAAACGAAGAATCGCTCGTTCCGGAGAAACAGCGCGTAAACCAAAGCAAAACCAGTCAGCCAAACGGTCGATTTAATCAGATAAGTTGCCAATGCTTCCATGTTGTTGGTTTTAGTCTTTCGACAGTTCTTTCCGGGTTTCTTCCATCAATTGTTCCAAATCCTGAATAGTCAGGTCTTTTTCGCGGACAAAGAACGAAGCCATTGCCGGAAACGAGTTATTGAAGTAGCTTTTCATTAAGCCAAAAAGCTGTGTTTTCGAATATTCCTCTTTGGTAACCAAAGGATAATACACATGAACGTTTCCATAAGTGCGGTGCGATACAAAATCTTTCTTTTCCAGAATCCGCAGTACGGTAGAAACCGTGTTGCGCACGGGTTTTGGCTGGTCGAAGCGGTCGCGGATATCTTTAACCAGTCCTTCGCCCATTTCCCATAAATGTTGCATTACCTGTTCTTCAGCTTTTGTCAGTTGCATAATCGTTTTTTTATTTTGTCAATCCTTCGCGACAAATATATGACTATAAAATTAGTCGAACAAATATTTTATCAATTATTTGACTAAAAATATAGTCATGCTTTTGAAATTAGTTTTAATGAAGATTATTTATTGCGGCGCATACAGTTTGCATATTTCAAACATCATTGTTGGATGCGCCTTTTCCTGCTGTTCAGCAAAATCCCCGGGTTCCGTTTCTCTGCACCCGGGGTTATTCAGATTTGACTCCTTCGGAGTCCCGGTAACGGCGCAATTGACGCTTTCTCACCTTCTCACCTTCTCCGGACTCCGGTCTTCGATCTTCGGACTTCCGCCACTTCTTCTCACTTCCCCTTTCGCCAATAATGCATCGGATTTACCTGCGAATACAGCCCTTTGTTTACGAATTTAACATCGGCAATGGAGTAAAACGCGTTGGGATTGTAGGTGCGGATAATGTCAACAACATGTGCTAATTCGGTTCTTTTGATAATTGAATAGATAATTGAAACATCTTCAATAGCACCGTGAGCTTCCTGATGCGTGATTCCGTAACCGTCGGATTTGAGTTTTTCAATCAGTTTGTGCGCATCCACGCGGGTAATGATCTGAAGCTGAATGATTCCCATTGCCAATTTTTCTTCGATGATCATTCCGATGTAGTTTCCGGTGGCAAAGCCTGCTCCATAAGCCACATAACAAACCCAATTGTCGAGGTTCTGCATTATTTTACTGATTGCAAGCAGCCAGATGAGTACTTCAAAAAATCCCAGAATCGGAGCAATCATTTTTTGCCCTTTGGCAACCATCACAATGCGAATGGTTCCGATGCTTACGTCAGCTATTCGGGCAAGAAAAATAAGTAAAGGAAGAATTACGTAGGTAAATGTATCACCATCGAACAATGATTTCAATTCATTCATAGTGAGTTGTGTAAAATTATGGTATTAATATTTCAGCTATAAAATAGTTGAACTACTAAAAGTATCGCCTTGATTGATATCGCCAGTCTGGATTCCTTTGTTAAGCCAGCTTTTGCGTTGTGCAGAAGTGCCGTGAGTAAATGAATCGGGCACAACCCGTCCCTGAGTTTTCATTTGAATTCGGTCGTCACCAACAGCTACTGCCGCGTTTAAGGCTTCTTCCAGATCACCTTTTTCCATCATACTTTTCATTTTTTGAGCATGGTGAATCCAGACACCAGCCAGAAAATCGGCCTGAAGTTCCAGCCGGACAGTTGCTTCATTGACGCTGTTTTCACCTGCTCCCGAAGCTCTAACCTGATCCATTTTTTCCATGATACCCAGTAGGTTTTGAACATGGTGACCAACCTCATGAGCAATAATATAGGCGATTGCAAAATCACCTTCAGCGCCTAACTGACGTTGAAGCGTTTCCAGATAATCAAGATCAATGTACACTTTTTGGTCGCCGGGGCAATAAAAAGGCCCTGTTGCCGACTCGGCGTAGCCACAGGCTGAATTAATCGCACTGCGAAACAGAACCAGTTTGGGTTCTCGGTAGCTGCTTCCCATTTCCTGAAAAAGTTTGTTCCAGACATCTTCAGTATCGGCCAGAACCACCGATACAAATTCTGTCATTTCCGCTTCTTCGGCTGAAATAGCAACATTTTCAGTGGTTTCCTGTTGTGTATTTTCAGAAAGATTCAGTACCGACATCGGATCGCCACCCAGAAGATAAATAATGGCGGCCATGATTAAGGTTCCGATTATTCCACCTTTGAACCCAATTCCCCAGCGTCCGCTACTTCCCCGCAAATCGTCAATATTTGAACTTTGTCTTCTTCCTTTAAATAACATATTGTTAAAATTTAGGGCGTTTGATTTTAAACCGAAGCTTAAAAGTAGTTATTTTTAGAATTCAGAAGTGAAATGAAACTTGATCTCCTTAAACTCATTTTGAGCCATGTCGAGGATAAACTGCGAATCGGCCATAAACACATCGCGGCCACGTTTATCGGTAGCCATTTTCTGGTGCTTGCGATTCTTGAATTCGATCAATGCTTTCGGGTTGTCGCTCTGAATCCAGCAGGCTTTGTACATGGATAGTGGTTCGAACCGGCATTTTGCATTGTATTCATGTTCTAACCGGTATTGAATAACCTCAAACTGAAGTTGTCCGACTGTTCCGATGATTTTCCGTCCGTTAAACTGACTGGTAAATAGCTGTGCAACACCTTCATCCATCAACTGATCAATTCCTTTGTTGAGTTGCTTTGTTTTCATCGGGTCGGCATTCTCAACGAATTTGAATAATTCAGGAGAAAAGCTTGGCAAACCTTTGAAATGAATTTCCTCACCTGCGGTAATTGTGTCGCCAATGATAAATGATCCGTTGTCAGGAAATCCTACAATATCGCCGGGAAATGCTTCCTCGATGATTTCTTTCTGCGAAGCCATAAATGCTGTAGGACTCGATACGCGAAAGGTTTTTCCGGTGCGAACTTGCTTATAAATGGCGTTCCGTTCAAACTTTCCGGAGCAAACTTTTACGAATGCAATGCGGCTGCGGTGATTGGGATCGATGTTGGCGTGAATTTTAAAAACGAACCCGCTGAATTTATCTTCTTCAGGTTCAACCACGCGTTCTTCGGTTTGCACGGGACGTGGCCAGGGCGCAATTTTCACAAAAGCGTCCAATAATTCCTGAACGCCAAAATTGTACAAGGCGCTTCCAAAAAATACTGGTGCAAGGTTTCCGGCAAGATAATCGTCGTGGTTGAAAGGCGGATAACCACCGTAAACCAATTCCAGATCGTCGCGCAAAGTCTGAGCGTCGCCTTTAATGTATTTTTCGAGCTCCGGACTATTCAAGTCGGTAAACGAAATTCCGGGCTCAATGTCCTGAATAGAAGCCTTAAACAGGTTCAGGCTTTTGTTGTATATGTTGTAAACGCCTTTGAATTCGGGGCCGTTGTTGATTGGCCAGCTTAATGGATTGATGCTGATTTGCAGTTGACGTTCAATATCGTCGAGTAATTCGAAAGTGTCCTGTGTTGGGCGGTCGAGTTTGTTGATAAAAACGATGACCGGAGTTTTGCGCATCCGGCAAACATTCATCAGTTTTTCAGTTTGCGGTTCAACGCCTTTTGCCGCGTCAATCACAATAATTACGCTGTCAACGGCTGTCAGTGTGCGGAACGTATCCTCCTGAAAGTCCTGGTGACCGGGAGTATCCAGAATATTCACCTTGTAGCCATCGTATTCGAAACCCATTACCGAAGTAGCCACCGAAATACCGCGCTGGCGTTCGATTTCCATAAAGTCGGAGGTGGCTCCTTTTTTGATTTTATTGCTTTTTACAGCGCCGGCAACGTGTATAGCGCCTCCAAATAAAAGTAGTTTTTCTGTCAGGGTTGTTTTTCCGGCATCCGGGTGACTCACAATGGCAAAGGTTCTTCTTCTGCGTATTTCTTTCTGATTACTCATTAATCCAATTTTTTTGAAGCTGCAAAAGTAGAATATTATCTGACACGAATTGAAGGACCGGATGGATTGATTGAGTGAATGATTAAAATTGGGCGATGATGGTCATTGGGGCAAGTGGTTGTTATTGTTGTTATTGTTGTCTGTGGTTGTCATTCAATTGGCATTATTCTTAGTTCAACTCATTTTTATTTCAACGACCGTCCCATGTTTCCGGATCAAGGTAATCGCAAAATATTGCAATTATTTTAATAGTGTTTGTTTCTGGAAATGGCCTGTAATGAATGGTGTATGGGAATTTGGTCAGGGGTAAACATCGTACGTCATTGTAACGTACCTGAAAGCCAAAAGCATTTGATTTTATTTTTGATATTTGAATTTTAACGGTTTTAAGGAAACGAGTTCCCAAACCTTTCTGCCTGGAGTTGTAGAAATCAATTGCCTGTTGTAAATCATCGTAAACTTCCGAGGCATAAATGATTTTAAAAGGCACGGTTATAGTTTTATTTTTCGTTCAATATCTTCCCAACTCAAACAACTTTCCGGATTGTCTTCCATTCTTTGTATTCGGTTGCGGACTATTTCCTTTTGTTCTTCGGAAATGTCAATGTCATTTGATGCTTGAATTTTTTGAACGAATGAAATGCTTTTCATCATCTCAATGAAAATATTTTCTTTATTGTCAGGTATTGTAACCGTAAAATTCTTCATCACTTTGACTTTTTATTTTTGTAAAAATAGTTAAATTTTTCTGACGAGAATTATTCATCTTCTTGATTGATCACTTCATTTTCTGCAATCTGATGGAAGATTTGATTGCCTTTGAAATGGCTTCCCAGTATTTTCGGTGAAATTCGCGACCTTCTTCTGAAATGATTTCGTAGTAAGATTTTGGGGTATCAGTAGGGGCGTATTTTAGCTTTTTGCCTTCTTTGTATAGAGCCGGAACTTCAGGGTGAAACTGAACAGCAAACACATTCGGGTAGAGGCGGTGCTGAATGCCTTCAATTACTTGTCCGTCCATAGAGGTTGCGGTAACAATCAGGTCTTTGCCAAGTTCTTCAATCGACTGATGGTGACTGCTAAGAACAACCGGACTCACTTTTTTATTTGCTTTTACCTTTTTCAGGAAAAAAGGATGGGCTGTATATTGAATGGGATGAAAATTAATACCCATCAACATTGTATCAGGCGAAATCTCCTGCCAATAATTGCGGTGCAACTGGTCTTTTTTTAGTTTCAGGGTTTCTTCGGTATTCATCTTTTTATAGGTTTGTGCCGGAATATCCTGAGTAAGCGTTCCTCCGGAAGCGACATTCATGCTTTGCAAACCAAGGCAAAATCCGGTTACAAAATAGCCGGGTTTTTCATTCAGAAAGGGAATAAACGATGCATTTTGTTTTCCGCCCAGCAGGTGAAACAGAAAACTCAGTTCAAACAAATGCCGGTTTGGATCGGTAACTACCGAGTAAAGATTCTTTTGTTCGTATAATTCGGGCTGAATGTCGGGGCCGCCAAAAAAGAAAATTCCTGCTGAATGATCGAATAGTTGTTTGAATATTATTGTCCAGTCGTTTTGCTTATAAATTTTTGATTGATTTTCATCACCATTGATTTTCTGCAGATGAAACCGGTTCATTTCAGGTTTTTCGATCAGCGCAATGGATTTGCTGTAATCGTAACTTTCGGCTGCGGAATAAACACCAACAAATTCGACATCCGAAAGAAGCAATATATTGTTATTCAGCATAAAATGAATGGTTTCTATATTCTGTACCGTTGGATGCGCCAACAAAATGTAAGTCTTATTTTGATTTAGCTCATTTTCCAGAAAATTCTGAGCGAATCCCAGGTTTATTGAAATTGCTAAAACCAGCGTAAATACCAATCTTCCGAAGTTTTTCATGTGTATATAATTTGCTAACTATTATAATTTTTTTGTGAAAATACCGTTTTTCAACCAAACATCGAAAAAAGTCGTGATGTTTGTTTTATTTGCTATTTTTAGAATCTCGAATTTCAGATCAAAAAAAACTGACTATGTCATTTAAACTGTTTATTGCCAGTACCTTCGGATTAATTAAGTCAACCGCAAAAATAGAAGCTGCCCATGAATTACTGCTGGCAGACTATCAACTTTTCTGCGAGTTTGAAAAGTCAAGTGAGCATAAGGAATATCATGAACTTGCATTGTTGGTGAATTCGCCCACTTTCAAGCAGAAAAAAAATGAACTTCAGCATTTGATGCTCAAGGGCAGCGTGGAAGAAGCCCAGTTGAAGGAATTAAAAAAGCTGGAGAGAAACAGTCGCCTTAAAAGGTTTTATTCAATGTTGAAATCGAATGAATTAAAAAGATTTGAGACGATATTGAATTCTGAAATGAAGAAAAAATACCGGGAGTTAAAAGCTGCTGTTGATATGCATTCGCTGGCTGCCCTGAAGAAAAAGGACAAGCAATCGGAGGAATATGCCTTGTATGCTGAATTTCAAAAGATCAATGATTCGGAAGATATTACATTCTTCAAAAAATTCAGAAAATCATCGGCCTATATCAATTATGAATTGATGATTGATTCACCGGAGCGTAAACGTTTTGAAGAACTTCAGAAAATAATTGGTTCTAAGGAATTTATGGCAAGGGTTGCGTACCTTGAAGACAAGCAAAAATGGGAAAAGACGGACGATGCAGCAAATGAAAAACGATTCGCTGAATTACAGAAATTGCCACAAGTCGTTAATTTTCTGAAATATAAAAATTCCACCTCGTTCGATTTTTTCAGGAAATGGAAATTGGTTTTTGAGGATCGTTTTGAATCAGGAAAGCTTGACACTCAAAAATGGATGACTAAATCGCATTGGGCAAGGCAGTCATTGGGTCAGAATTTTTCACAAATTGGAGATTTACATGCCTTTACCGATGGGAAAAATGTTTTTGCAGGTAAATCGTTAAAAATAGAAGTGTGCAAAGAAAAAGCAAAGGGGATGCAATGGCGGATTCCGTTTGGATTTGTTGAGCAGGAATTCGATTACACTTCGGGCATCGTTTCTACTGCCGGCGCAGAATGGTGGAAATACGGAATACTGGAAGCCAAGGTGAGATATACATCATCACGCAATTTGGTTGATGCCGTTTATTTATTGGGAGAAGAAAGTTCGCCACAAATAAATCTGGTTGAAATGGGAGCAAAAAACCGGCTCGGAATGCTTTCAAAAACCGCTGACGGTATCCATGAAGCGTGCGAGAGTATTTCAGGACTTAAAAATGGGGAATTCTATATTTTCAGGCTCGAATGGTCGGCACATTCGTTGGTTTGGTCAATCAACGGGCGCGAAATGCTGACAGTGAGCCATAATATACCTGCATTAAAAATGCACCTGAACGCTGCGTCCATTGTGGTTGATGAACCTGTCAGTAATTTGCCGCACTGCTTCGAAATTGACTGGGTTCGATTTTATCAACACAATTAGACTATGAACTGGACAGATGGGTTTTTAGGCGCAATCACAGTTTGCGACCGCGAAGGAATTGTGGTTTACATGAATGATTTATCGAAGAAACAATTTGCAAAAACTGAAGAAGGAGAATTGTTGGGGAAAAGCCTGATTGACTGCCATCCGGAACCGGCAAAAACCATGTTATTGAGGATGCTCGCCGAACCATTTTCGAATTCATATACTACCGGGAAAAATGGCATCCGTAAAATGATTCACCAGACTCCCTGGATGGAAGACGGCGAATTTAAAGGTGTGATTGAAATTTCGTTTGAAGTACCGATGGAACTGCCGCATTATAAAAGGGGTTGAATGAGCATTGGATATGCTATTTTTCATCAATCTCTTTGTTCTTTTTTTGTTCTATTTGTTTAGCATTTAGTTTTGTTACCACTTTTTTTCCTGTTGTGTTTTCGAGTTGTAACCGAGCTGCTTTTGCGACATTACCTCCTTTTTTAGCAACAATTTTGTTCTCGTTAAATGTTTTTGGTTTTTTATCTTTCGATATCTCAGTTGTGGATGCCTCTGCGAGCATATTAAGGACTAACTCAAGGTTGGTCATGTGGTCGCGTAGATTTTCTTTTTTCAGATCTTTGTAGTTTTTGTATTGTTTGGTAGTTAACCCACTCCATGCTTTTGTAATCTCATCTGTAAGAATCGCAAATTTCTGCCCCTTTTTCACATTACGGGTTTCCCATTCATCGGTAAGTTCTTTCCGAATTTCAATGCTTTTCAAACGTTGGTTTATCCATTCTTTTGAATAGCCCTTTCGTAAATAAGTTTCCATCAGGCGATCGAACCCAATTTCGGGGTCTTCAATTTCGTCGATGCGCTCACTGCCCACTTGTGCAAGCCATAATTTAAAGGGCTCTGCTTTGGGTGAAGGAATTGATTGAATAAGACGGAATAACTGCTGAGTGTCGGCAACATCAGTCAATCGCATTTTTCCATCAGCAGCCATCATTTTCAAAGCGTGACAGTTCGTCACGGTTTCATTTCCTTCCTCTTTTAGCCTTTGTTTAAGCTTTCGCCAATATGCTTGCTGATCAACACTTTCAGAAAGTATTCCGACTATATCAACGATCGAAAAGTACCACTTTTCTTCTTTGTCGTTCCAGATTGAGCGAACTTGTTTTTGCTCAAATAATTTGATGGCTGTTTCCTTGGTCATAGCTAATCCTGACTAATTACTTTGTTCTTCGATATACCGCATCGCAGCTTCTTCGTCTTGCTCAATGGCTATTTCTACCGCACGTTTGGCGGTTTCTAAAAGTCATGTGGAAAATTGTTTTTTTTCAAAAATAGGTCTTTATATTAATTAACCGGCAACGGGGATGCTAAAAAATAAGTCATTTGAAAATAACAGCCTTATTAGATGAACCCAAATCTCCTATTTTAATTTAACTTAACCCTCTTTAACTTTTGAACGTACTTAACCGATAAAATTTCCGTTATTTTTGTTCATCAGATCCCAAAACCAATTGCGCATGATTTTTCGAATTTTACTTCTCTTTATTTTTCTGTGTATTTCATCATTTGCTGCATTTTCACAGGGTATTCGTGGTCGTATTACCAATGAGCAAAACGAGGCGGTTCCGTTTGCGAATATTTATATTCCGCAGTTGTCAACCGGCACTACTTCAAATATCGATGGAAACTATGAATTAAAACTTCCGGAGGGGAAATGGGACATACTGTTTCAATACCTGGGTTATCAAACCCAAACGGTGGCGCTGACTACAGGGAAAACGTTTCAGGAAATCAACATCCGGCTGATTACGCAGGATTACCGCATTCCGGAGATAAAAGTGCTGGCTTCGGGCGAAGACCCTGCCTATTATATTATGCGCAGGGCGATTGCTTTGGCTCCGTATTACCAGAAACAGGTTTCGAAATATTCGTGTAAAGTGTATCTGAAAGGTTCAGGAGTGTTCGAAAAAATTCCTTTTGTGCTGAAAAAGCAAATGAAAAAAGGTAATGTGAAAGTTAATGAACCTTTTGTGATGGAAACGCTCAACCAGATTGATTTTGAGCTTCCGGATAAAGTGAATCAAAAGGTGCTGGCCATGCGCTCGTCGGGTCAGCAAAACAATACCTCGCCAATGGGAATGATTACCAATAATTTGTACGATGCCGACAAATACGGAATCGTTTCGCCGGTTGGGAAAAGCGCCCTTAAGGTTTATAATTTCAGACTTGAAGGTGTTTTTGAAGATCAGGGAAGAACCATCAATAAAATAAAGGTGGTCCCAAAAATTAAGGGCAACGATGTATTTTCAGGATACATTTACATTGCCGACGGATTCTGGAACATCCATTCGGCTGATTTGAACATGCATGTAACGATGACCAATGTGAAAGTTCATCAAATGTATGCCGAAGTGAATAAAAATACCTGGATGCCGGTGAGCCTCGATTTCGACATGGATTTTTCGGGACTTGGGCTGAAAATGAAATACAAATATGTGGCTTCCATCAGCGAATACAAAACCACGCTAAATCCGGCTTTGGATCATTCATTTATTGAAAAACAAAAAAATCAGCAAATTCAGGAACAACAGATTTTTAACAAGATTGCCGAAGAAATCAGGCAAGTTGAACAGCAACGCGAAACAAATTCGAAGGAACAAAAGCGGATTGCGGAACTGATGGAAAAGCAGGAACTGAGCAACCGCGAAACCGTGAAATTAAGCCGCCTGATTGAAACAGAAGCCAAACGCAACAGTCCGCCCGAACCGCTTGAAATTAAATCGAGTTTTCAGGTGAGCCAGAAACAGGTAAACAACGATACCGCTTATTGGCAAACGTTGCGGCCTATTCCGTTAACCGACAAGGAAAAAATAAGTTTTTCCAAGAAAGATTCATTTCTGCTGGTTTCTTCAACTCCTGAATACAAAGATTCGGTGCGCGATTCGCGCCGTAAATTTAAAATCAAACAGTTGCTTTTTGGGAAAACTTACAACTATTCGGTTGATTCGATCAGAAAATCAGAATACTTATCGATCCCAAAGCTGACAGATCCGACTTCGCTTTCATTTAATTCGGTTGACGGCTTGCGGCTTGAACTGCCTTTCAGTTATTCCATATCTGACAGTGCCGGCCATTCATTGCGCCTTGTTCCACATTTTGCGTATGCCTTTGGACGTAAAAAGCTGGATGCGTCGTTTTCCTACAGCCAGCGATTGAACGGATTGACAAACTCGTGGATTTCGGTCAGTGTTGGATCGACCACCGAAGATTTTAACCGGTTTTCGGGATTGCCGGCCATGACCAACAATTTTTATACTGTCTGGCTTGAGGAGAATTACAGACGTTTTTACCGGCGCGATTTTTTGCAATTCACAGCCAGCCGCGACCTCGCCAACGGACTGAACCTGAATGCAACGATTGAATACAGCGACAACAGTCAGTTGGCAAATCATTCCAGTTATTCGTTCATCAAATATGCTGACAAGGAAATAAAGCCCAATGTTCCTGAAAACAATTTGCTTGAACTCTGGCAACTTGGAAATCACCAGTCGTTTGTCAGCCGTTTTGTGTTGGAATATACTCCGCACCACCGTTACCGCATCAGGAACAATACAAAAGTGTATGCCGAAAGCAAATTTCCGACCTATTCTCTGGTATACAGGGGAGCTTTTTCGGGTGTTTTCGGAAGCGATTCCCGTTACGATCTGTTGCAGCTTGGCATCAGGCAGAAGATTAATTTCGGCATTTCCGATCAATTTTCTTATCGGGCAAATGCTGGTAAATTCCTGAACAGCAACCGTCTGTATTTCGAAGATTTTCAGCATTTCAATACTCAGTCAACCGGGTTCCTGTTTTCGCCTTACGACAATAGTTTCAGACTGCTGCCTTTTTATCAGTATTCAACAGGGAAACAGTTTGCTGAAGTTCATGCCGAATTGCAATCGCGACGATTGATTGTAAAGCAATTGCCATTGATTAGAAACGCGTCAATTTCGGAAAAACTGTTTATTACCTAAATTGAGCGATTACCAAATTCAGTTTCCCTTCTGGGTTCACTTGATGTAGTCGATGTAGTGTTTTTAATTGAATTTTTGTGGTTTGCTTCAGGATAGGCCTATTTTCGGGTACTTATCTTCGCTAATATCT
>JAUYEQ010000426.1 GCA_030691295.1 Bacteroidota bacterium | reverse complement strand
TATTCAGGAAACAAAAGCGCAGCAAAAACTTTTCAAAGAAACAGAATAACAGAAAAAAGAACGGATGGCCTGGTGGACAAACGACCGGTTCGGTATGTTTATTCACTGGGGATTGTATGCGCTTCCAGCCCGCCACGAATGGGTGAAAAATCAGGAACGGATTACGGACGAAAATTACCAGAAGTACTTCGATAATTTCAACCCGGATTTGTACAACCCGCGCGAATGGGCTAAAATGGCCAAAGCTGCCGGTATGAAATACGCGGTAATTACCACGAAACATCACGAAGGTTTTTGCTTGTTCGATTCAAAATTTACCGATTACAAAGCAACAAAAACACAGTATGGCAAAGATCTTTTGAAAGAATGGGTAGATGCTTTTCGTGCTGAAGGGCTGAAAATCGGATTCTATTACAGCCTGATCGACTGGCATCATCCTGATTTTACGGTTGACCGTGTACATCCGCAACGCACTGATGATAAGGCCAAATTGGCTGAACTGAACAAAAACCGCGATATGGGCAAGTACCGCGAGTACCTGCACAACCAGGTGCGCGAATTGTTGACCAACTATGGAAAAGTGGACATGCTTTGGCTCGATTATTCGTATCCGGGCGAAAATGGCAAAGACAATAAAGACTGGGATTCGGAAAAACTCATCAAAATGGTTCGTCAGTTACAGCCTGCGATTTTGGTGAACGACCGTCTCGACCTGAAAGATTACGAAGATGGATGGGATTTCACTACTCCCGAACAGTACAAAGTCGCCAAATGGCCCGAAGTGAACGGCAAAAAAGTGGCATGGGAAACCTGTCAGACTTTCAGCGGATCATGGGGTTACTACCGCGATGAACATACATGGAAAGACACCAAACAATTGCTCGTTTTGTTGATCGAATCGGTTAGCAAAGGCGGAAATTTACTCCTGAATGTTGGCCCGACAGCCCGTGGTATGTTTGATGAACGTGCCGAATCGGCGCTGAACTCAATGGGCAACTGGATGAAATTGAACAACCGTTCGGTTTATGGCTGTACGCAGGCTCCCGTAGAATTTAAGGCTCCTGAAAACAGTTTGCTCACCTACAATCCAAAGACCAACCGTTTGTACATTCACTTGCTGGATTATCCACTGCAGAATTTTAATTTGCCTGATTATGCCGGAAAAATCAAATACGCACAATTCCTGCACGATGCTTCCGAAATTAGAATTACTGCCCGCTACGGACATGGTATGAAGGAAGGTGAAAACCCAACCGATATTAATTTAAGCTTGCCTGTTACCAAACCCAATGTTGAAATTCCGGTGATAGAATTGATTTTGAAGTAGTTGAGCTTTACTCAGCAGGTGACTCAAAGTCACCTGCTGAGTATTGAAATCATCTGCTGAGTAAACGAAGGCCACTTTCCAGACTTATCAATACACCAACCCAAATTCATTTGCGCGTTCTTTATTGATAAGTTTTCCATTTCTTAATCCGGCATAATCTCTGGCTGAGGAAAACTCCCAATCTTCCTGTGTTTTCACAAATCCATCTTTGACCGGATTTGCATGGATATAGTCGAAACATACTTGAGGATATTCCTTTATCGGATCTGAAATGTTGATGATAGCGCCAAAATTTGACTGAAACCAAGCAGGAGAAATACCTTCTAACTGGGTTAAGCAGCTCGCCTTTGTGCGATTTTGAAATAGGCTTCCGGTTAAATTCTCTTGCTTTTGAATCGCTCTGGTGTATGAACGCAAAATAATTGAAATAGAATCATTGAGCGAACGCATTTTTGTGAGCAGGTGACTCAAACCCACCTGCTCGCCAATCTCCACCTCGACATTATTGATATGTACGATTAAATGAAAATGACTTGGCATTAAGCACCATGCAAGGATGTCAGCATGGGGTAAAATGTTTTTCTTGATTTTGTCAAGAAAAAACAGATAATTTTCTCTGTTGAAAAAGATCTTTTGAGAATTGTTGCCACGATTGTAAATGTGATAAAGATGCGATTTTGCGAATTGCATAGGCTTTTTTGACGACAAGTTATAGAAATGAATTTCATTCACCAAAAATATTTATGGGAGCTACATACTCAGCAGGTGACTCAAACTACTCAGCAGGTGACTCAAAGTCACCTGCTGAGTAAACAAAAACTTTCTTCTTTGTAGATATTACAATAAGAAAACATATCTTTATAACCTGAAACTAAACCTAACCAACCATGAAAAAGATAGCTTTTCTGTGTTTTGCAATCATTTTACTCCTGAATGTTGCTACAAAACTGAACGCACAATCACTTCAAATAAACGAACACGAATATTTCGAAAAACCCGGACTGAACGTGATGGTCTTTTTCGATATTTATCCTGAAGGGCATCAGGGAGCGGTCGGCATTATTCAGAACGGAACACGTGTCGCCACCAACGGCGATTTGCGTCTGGAGCCAACTCCCGGCCAATGGCAACCCATTCCGAAGGTTGGCAAACGCTCGGCTGACCGCGCCAAAAACGAAATCAGCGTAAAATGTACCTATCCCGATTCGAGCATCAACCGCAAAGGTTTTAACCCGATTGAATACCCCGATTTGTATTTCACCTACAATGTTCGGGTAGTTGGCGAAGGCAATAAATTCCGCATTCTGGTCGATCTTGACAAACCGCTTCCGGCAGGTTGGGAAAAGAAAGTCGGGTTCAACTTCGAATTGTTTCCGGCCATTTTGTTTGGCAAAAGCTGGTACCTCGATCAGCAATCAGGTATTTTTCCCACTCAGCCAAACGGCCCGATGGAAAAAGATGTGGATGGTGATTGGCAGGCTTTTCCAATGGCAATCGGCAAAAAATTAACCATCGCTCCTGAAACTGCTGCTCAAACCATGGTCATCGAAAGCAAAGGTCAGCCGCTGCAATTGCTCGATGGCCGTTTCTATCATAACAACGGTTGGTTCGTGGTGCGCTCGCTGGTTACTCCGGGAAAAACGGTGGGCGCCATCGAATGGGTAATCGACTGCAATGTGTTGCCCGATTTTCTTTCAAAACCGGTGGTTCATGTCAGCCAGATTGGTTATCATCCCGATCAGCAAAAAATTGCGGTGATCGAAGTCGATAAAAACGATCCGAAATTGGAGAAGGCCAGTTTGTACCGCATTTCGGAAGATGGCGGATTGAAGGAAATCAGGACAATTGACCCTCCGAAATGGGGAAAATTCCTTCGGTTCAACTATTATCAATTCGATTTTTCAGATGTGAAAACGCCCGGGATTTATCAGGTAAAATATGCCGGAAACACCACCGAACCTTTCCGGATTAGCCCTACCATTTACGACCGGCATGTTTGGCAGCCAACGGTTGAATATTTTCTGCCGGTCCAGATGTGCCACATGCGCGTCAACGAAGGTTACCGCGTTTGGCACGGCCTCTGTCACATGGACGATGCACTGATGGCTCCGGTTGACAGCAATCATTTCGACGGATATGTTCAGGGATCTTCAACACTCACCAAATTTAAACCGCTGGATCAGGTTTCGGGGCTAAACCGCGGAGGCTGGCACGATGCCGGCGATTACGATTTGCGGGTTGAATCGCAGGCCGGAACTGTCTGGGTTTTGTCGCAGGCTTATGAATTGTTCAGGCCTGAAATTGACCAAACCACCGTTGATCAGCACCAAAAACTGGTGGAAATTCACCTTCCTGATGGAAAGAATGATTTGCTTCAGCAGGTTGAACACGGAACCATTACCATTTTGGCCGGTTACCATAGCCTTGGCCGTTTATATCGCGGAATCATTGAGAATAATTTGCGGCAGTATGTTCATTTGGGCGATGCTGCAACAATGACCGATAACCGAAAATACAATCCAGACCTGAAAAAAGGCGAAGTGACTGCCCACGAATCAGCTGTTTTGGACGACCGTTTGGTTTTCACCGAAGAAAATCCGGG
>JAUYEQ010000424.1 GCA_030691295.1 Bacteroidota bacterium | reverse complement strand
CTAGGCCGAAAGCCATCGCTACCCCACTCCATACTGCGAATTTCCGCGACGAACGGTTTTCGTATCCATGTTTCAGGTAAATCAAAATAAAAATCAGCCCGGCGATCATGAAAAACCGGTCGGGGCTCACACGGGAAAAGAACCATATCAATACATCGTTGAAAAAGAAACCAGCCTGCAAGATGGCAATTTGCCAAAAAGGTATATTGCGCTTGATACCGATGAAACCGACCGCTAAAATCAACAGAGCCTGAATCAAAAACATGGAATTTGAAATCGCGTTCATATAATGTTCAGGCCGGGCAAAAACATCCTGCACGATACTTCCATTTCCTGAAACCAAATGGGTCATCCGAATCACCAATCCGTTGAAAATCTGCAGTGGAGTGCCCGGATGATCGATGTGCCCGATGTAGTTGAATTTGAGAATGGCACAGTTCAACCCATTTATTAAATAAGGAAATTCCGGATCGGAAGATTTTGAATAAAACGGGTCGAAAAACAGGTATGTAAAAATACCCCAGGCCACTACCAGCAAAGGAATGATTGCTATGGCGAAATTTCTTTTGAAAAAATTCATTTCGATCTTTTATTTGAATTTGATTTTCCTCGCAGCGAACAAGCTCATCTTTATCAGCAGCCAACCGTGGCTGAAACGGCTGATCTGTGTTGATCCGTATTCGCGGTCGCGGTAACGCACAATTACTTCGGTAATTTTCAGATTCAGTTTAGCAGCGCCAAAAAGCAAGTCGAAATCGCCAAAAGGATCGAAATCGCCGAAATATTTTCGGTTGGCAATGATCTTTTCATAGTCGTTGCGGAAAAGCACCTTTGTTCCGCACAGTGTGTCTTTCAGTTGCTGACCAAGCACGTATGAGAAGAACCAACCAAAGAATTTATTGGCGAGAAAATTAAGAAAACGCATCGCCTCTTTGTCCATTGGGTAAACAAGGCGGCAACCGTTTATAAATTCTCCTTTGTTGTCACGCAACGCATCGTAAAATTTGGGCATATCTTCGGGTGGTGTGGTCAGGTCGGCATCGAGGATCATCAGAATGTCACAGGTCGCCGCGTCGAAAGCTTCGCGCACAGCATTTCCCTTTCCTTTTCCGGTCTGCCTCATCACTTTCATATCCACTTCAGGATATGCCTTCTGAACCCTCAACATTTCCTCATAAGTGCCATCGCTCGAATGTCCTTCAATAAAGATAAATTCCTGATGAGATCCGAATTTGGGAGTGCGCTTGATTGCATTTTCCATGTTCCCCTTTTCATTTCGGGCCGGAACAACAATGGTGACCGAAAATTCTTTTGGTTCTGAATAAACAGGACGAACACTCACAAATTTGATAAGATCAAGTCCGTTTACAAGTGGCAAATTTGCAAGAAACGTGTTTACAATGAGGTTAAATACCGGAATATATTTTGGGAAAAGCAGTTTCCTTTCCACTTTGATGATCTCGAAATTCTCAAGGTGCAGCACATTTTCAATATCCCTGGTCGAAAGCCAGTTTTGGAGCGGCTGTTTGGCTTTCAGGCCAATCGTTTCGCCAAATTTCAGAAACGGTTCCCAAAGGTGATTGTAGCTCGAAATAATGATTTTCGTTCGCGGTGTTACATAACTTCTCAATCTTCGAAAAAAAGCCTGCACGTCCCACAAAGAGGTAATCAAATCGGAAACAATAATGTAGTCAATGTCAACATTTGGAGTAAAATCGTGCGCATCGGCCAGATAAAATTCAAGATGCGGGTATTTCTGTTTGGCAATATTTATTGCAGTTGGCGAAAAATCGACTCCAATGCCTTTGCCGGGCCTTACCGAATTCAGCAAATCACCGGTTGAGCACCCAAGTTCCAGTACCGTTGAACCTTCAGGAATGATAAAGGAAAATTGCTTTTCGATGGTTTTCTGGTAAAATCGGTTTCTTCTTTTCCACTTGTCACGTTTGGGAGCTATACTTTCAAAATAATCAAGGAGAATTTGTTGTACTTTTTCCATTGGGTTGAAGTCAGGTTATATAAAAATTTGAAGTCGCAATGATACTAAAGTTTTGAAAATTTAACATGAACTCTTTTGATGAATGCGTGAATAAGCTTTTCAGTATACTTTTCATACTATTACTCTCCA
The DNA here is from genome assembly GCA_030691295.1 of Bacteroidota bacterium. GTDB lineage: Bacteria > Bacteroidota > Bacteroidia > Bacteroidales > Prolixibacteraceae > Aquipluma. The sequence continues at coordinate 1,400 of JAUYEQ010000424.1, read as the reverse complement.
ATAGCCGCCTTTGTCTGGGCCGACACGTTCAATTTTATTCTCGGTTTGCAATTTTTTAATCTGCTTTTTTATTGCAATAACAGGAATATAAATTACCTAATCCAAATTGGTTTCCGAAATAAGGTAGTTCGGCCTCCGTTTGTTTTCGATGAAGAGTTTGCCCAGGTATTCGCCTATGATGCCTAGCATCAGCAGGTTAATTCCTCCAATAAACAGAACACTGAAAATGACAGATGTCCACCCGGTGATGGCCCGATGGGTAAAAAGATGAATATAGGCTGCATACAAGCCATAGAGAAATGACAAAAGTGCAATGGCTGAACCCAGGTAAATTGATAGCCTCAGCGGTTTCACGCTAAAGGCAGTTACTCCGGTGGTGGCAAACTTCAGCATCTTTTTGAAAGTATATTTGGTTGTTCCGGCAAACCGTTCGTTGGCCATAAACGGAACAATAGTCTGCTTAAATCCCATCCACGGAATAATTCCCCGAAAAAAAAGATAATTTTCACTGAAGAGTTTTAGTTGCTTCAGTACTTTCTTGTCAATCAGACGGAAATCAGCCATGCCATTTTCAATGTTAACATCTGATAATTTCCGCATAATCTGGTAGAAAATCCTGGAAGAAGTTTTCTTTGCAAAGGATATGCTATGGTGATCGTTCCGAATGGTATTCACGATCTCAAATCCTTCTTCCCATTTTAGGATCAGTTCAGGAATAACATCTGGCGGGTGTTGCAAATCGGCATCGAGGCTAATTGCACAATCGCCCGAGGCAAAATCATACCCGGCCTTCAAGGCATTCTGGTGACCAAAATTCCTTGAAAAGGATATGTATTTGATTGCAGGATTGTTTTTTGCCAGCGTAAGTATAACCTGAAAGGTGTTGTCGCGGCTACCGTCGTTCACATAAATAATCTCGTATTGGTAATTCGCAGGTAAATACCTGATCAGAGTTTGGTTAAAAGTTGTCAGGCCTTCTTCTTCGTCAAAACAAGGCACAATAACAGATATTTTCTTTCCTGATTCCATTAAATCTCTTTTATTTGGTAAATATACTTTAATTTGCAAAACAATAATCGTAAGGAAAATGGAAGATTTCAGAAAAGGTATTTTACTGACCCTCGCATTGAGTTTTGCTGTTTTAATGATTTTTTTTGGCCCCTTGCTTAAAGATCCCAATCATGTATATTTTTCTCCAAATGGTGATGGGCTGAAATCGTATGCTGCATCGGTTTACCATCTTTCTAACGACAAAACCTTGTTTCGGTCGGATCTTATGAATTATCCGTATGGTGAAATGGCATTTTTTGCTGATTCTCAGCCTATCATTGTGAATCCGGTTAGAATTATGAGCAATTATGGAATTGATTTACGGCCTTTTATAGTTGGTATCCTGAATA
>JAUYEQ010000422.1 GCA_030691295.1 Bacteroidota bacterium | reverse complement strand
GGTACCTGTCAACTGCATTCCATCGCCCGAATCACCTGAAAACCGAATGGCTACTTCTTCAAGTTCTATTACTTTTGTGTTTTTCATTGGATATATGTTGTTTTACTCCCTCGTTTTTTTTTAGAAGGTTCAAAAATAACCATTATTTTATACGGCAGACCAGATACAGTCAAATATTTATAACCACTTTAACACATATATACATTCATGCATTCTCCTTGTTTTGTATCTTTGCTGCTCAATTTAAAACTGATTCAGAAATGGCACTTATTAAACCACTTTTAGGGAAAACACCGGTTTTTGGAGAAAATTGTTTTCTGGCCGAAACCGCTGTCATTATTGGAGATGTGGAGATGGGAAATGATTGCAGTATCTGGTATGGGGCGGTTCTGCGCGGAGATGTTCATTACATCCGTTTGGGCAACAATACCAATGTTCAGGACAATGCAGTGATTCACGCCACCTATCAAAAGTCGCCCACCAACATTGGCAACAATGTAACGATTGCTCACGGAGCGATTGTTCACGGATGCACCATTCACGACAATGTGATGATTGGCATGAATGCTGTGGTTTTGGATGAGGCTGTAATTGAAAGCAACAGCATTGTGGCTGCCGGAGCGGTTATCAGCAAAGGAACGCGGGTTGAGAGTGGTTCGGTTTACGCTGGTATCCCGGCAAAAAAAATTAAAGACATCAGTCCTGAATTACTTGAAGGCGAAATTAAACGCATCGCCAAAGCATACAGTATGTATTCAGGGTGGTATAAGGAAGTTTAAAGTTCCAGGTTTCAAGTTCGGCTTTGATCAACCGATCATGGTTTATAAATAAAGTGGCAAATTCTGAAGAGTTTGCCGCTTTTCTTTATTCATAATGAGGTGCATTTATTACTATCTCCATTTTGGCACAACCGGAATTCTTTCTCCATCGGCAGTCGTGTATTCTTCCAAAGAATTTTCTTTTGATTGAATGACCATATAAATCATCGTTTCATCCGACGAGTTGTAAATGCCTCTTTTCCCTTGTGGGGCAACGCGGATAACACTACCCTCATTTATTTGAAAGCAGTCTTCATCAACCTGAAAGAACCCAAAACCCTTCAGAATAATGTAAGTTTCTTCGTTCTTCCGGTGAATATGGAAATATGGTTGCTCTGCATGGGGAGGCAACATATTAAACGAGACCTCGGTTCCGGTTGCTTTTGTTGCATCTTTCAAGAATACTTTACCTTCAATCAATCTTTTATTAACCGGATGAACTAAACTATAATCCATTAGTTCATTTAAACTACCAAGATTTACCGCCGAGTAGTGTTCGTTTTCCGATAATTTTTCAAGTTGTTTCATGTTTAAAATATTGTTTATGAATGAATAAGAATGAATGTCTGTGACGTTAAAAATTATTTAAATATAAAACAAAAGCGGGAAGCTTCTTTCGAAACCTCCCGCTTTGAGTTATATTTTTTTCTTTGATACGCTCCCTTCGATTGCTTCGCGACTTCGGCGTGAGCTCAGTCGAACGCTCAGGGAGTTGCTCTCCAGTCTTCCGTCTCCGGACTTCTGTCTTCCAACTTTTTTACTGATAGCTCACTTTCGCTTTTTCAACCGGTTTTTCGCCTGGTCTCAAAGGGCTAATCCGGAAACTATAATTATATGCTTTTTCTTTCAAACGATATTGGTCGTGTGTCCATGCACCCCAACTGTCGTCGCCGCCAACACCTTGTTGTTTATAGTCGATGTTAATTGATGTCAGGTCGCGTGGCACCACATCGGTGGTGTGACGGCGAACCATTTTTTCTCCTTCTTTTACTCGTCCGTCGGTACGGGCAGGCGATTCAAAATCTTCCATAATCTGGTGGTGGGCGCTAACAGATAGCAATGGCAGGCCGATAAACTGAAGTCCCAGGCCATCTTTGTTGGCAATGCTCATCCAGCGCACATCGGTTTTGTTACCGTTTTCCTGCGGGCGGATGTAGGCAAAGTATTGGTCGGCAACCGGTCCTGAATACAAACCAACCAATGCGCTGGTATAACGATCCTGATATGATTCGTGAGGTCCGCGTCCCAACCAGCTCATCTGATCGAATTCGCGCGGCATTACCAAATTGACACCAAAACGAACGATTTCAGGAAGAGAATCTTTCATCATTTTAAAGCTGTTGTTTACAATCACTTCGCCGTTCCCAAGCACGGTGTAAACCGAATTGTAGTTGGCAATCACTTGGTTTTTATCGTTGTTCAGGTCGAAATTGAAATTAACGACTACTTCGTTTCCAACTTGCTTCGCGGTGGCCGATTTTACAGTTTTCTGCTCACCTGCTTTTCTCCAAACACGGCTGCGTATATCAAGGCCGTTTCCGAAGTCATTGTCGATTGGTGCGCGCCAGAAATTTGGTACCGGTCCGGCGAGCAGCATTTCTTTGCCATCCACCTGATAACTTTTTAGAGTAGCTTCGTCTTTGCTGAAATTCATTTTGAATCCGGTTCCTTCAACAACAAACATATTTCCTTCTTCTTTTGAAGTCACAGCCGGTAAACTCTTCAATGAAACCGGAACTGCTTTTTTCAGGAAAGGCAACTGGAATTGTTCGTAAGCAAGCTTTGTTCCGGCGGGTAAAATACCTTTGGCTGTTTTCAGTTTGGCCGAAATATTCAGGAAATATTCGGTTGCTGGTTGTGCTTCCACTTTTACGTCCAGCTGAACCTTTTTGCTGGTATTCGGAGCTAAATCCAAATCTGCAATTTCTCCTGATTTCAATACCTGACCATCGGCAACTACTTCCCAGGCAAAGGTAAATTCAGAAAGGTTCGTGAACGAATATTTGTTTTTGATTTCGATTTCGCCATTGTTCAGATTGACAGCTTTGAAACCGATGTGCTGATATACTTTTCCAACCTCGATCAAAGTTGGTTTGATGGTGCGGTTGGGATTGATAATTCCGTTGTTGCAGAAATTACCGTCGGTAGCCAGAGTGTCGCCACCTAAATCGCCACCGTAAGCCCAGAATTCATTTCCGGCTGAATCTTTTGTAAGGATGCCCTGATCGACCCAATCCCAGATGAAACCACCTTGCAAAGACGGATATTTCTCAATCAAATCCCAATAATCCTGAAGGTTACCAACACTGTTTCCCATTGCGTGGGCATATTCGCACTGAATGTATGGTTTGGTTGGATTGCCTTTGGCGTAGTCTTCCATGTTTTTCATACGGGCATACATCGGGCAAACAATATCGGTATTTGCGCCTCCGTGTGCCTGCTCGTACTGAACCGGACGACTCTGATCAACCGATTTCAGATATGCATAAGTTGCTTCGAAGTTTACACCGTTTCCGGCTTCATTTCCAAGTGACCAGATGATTACCGAAGGTTGGTTTTTGTCGCGTTCGAACATGTTGCGGGTGCGAAACAAGTGAGCATCTTTCCATACAGGATCTTTTGCCAGCGATTTTTCACCGTAACCCATTCCGTGAGATTCAATATTGGCTTCATCAACCAGAAAAATTCCGTATTGGTTGCACAGTTCGTACCAGCGTTCGGGTTGCGGATAGTGTGAAGTACGCACAGCATTGATGTTGTGCGATTTCATCAGGAGAATATCTTTCAACATAGTCTCTTCATCCTGATAATGACCGGTAATGTCGTTGTGTTCGTGAATGTTTACGCCTTTTAAATAAATGGCAACACCATTTACCAACAATTGTGCATTTTTAATTTCAATTGTTCTGAAACCTACATCCTGACGAATAACCTCAATGATTTTACCCGATTCGTCTTTCAGGGCAATGATAAGTTGGTATAAATTTGGATTTTCAGCAGTCCATGGTTTGGCAGAAGGAACATTTGCGGTAAGATTGATAGCCACAGGTTGAGCTGCTGTTTGCACTGTCTGACTCATTTCTGCAACTTTATTTTCGCCATCCATCAAAACAGCCTCCAATGTAACTGAAGGTGTCGTTGGGGCAGAGTTGACCACTTCAATATCCAATTTGAATTCGCCATCCTGGTAATTATTTACAAGCGGCGACGAAACACGGTAATCGCGGATGTGCTGTGGGTTGCGGGCCATCAGGAACACGTCGCGGGTCATACCGCTCATGCGCCAGAAATCCTGATCTTCCAGATAACTTCCATCGCTCCAGCGATAAACTTCGACCGCCAGCGAATTGGTTCCTTTTTTTAGGTATTTGGTAATGTTGAATTCAGCCGGAGTTTTGCTGTCTTCGCTGTAACCAACCATTTGTTCGTTTACCCAAACATACATGGCCGAACTTACAGCGCCAAAGTGAAGGATGATTTCCTGTCCTTTCCAGTTTTCAGGAATAGTGAAGCCGCGTTTGTATGAACCAACCGGGTTGTAATGTTTTTGTATGGTTGGCGGAGTAGGTTCGTGCGGATATTGCACATTTACGTATATTGGCACATCGAAACCCTGCATTTCCCAGTTTCCCGGAACCTGAATGGTGGTCCAGTCTTCGGTATCGTAGTCGTCCTTGAAAAAGTAGAACGGGCGAACGTAAGGAGTGTGCGACAGGTTGAATTCCCATGTTCCGTTCAACGATTGAATGAAAGGCGATTTCCAGATGTCGGTCTGCATTGCTTGCTCTGCTGTTGCGTAGGGAATGAAATAAGCACGCGGTTCTTCACGGTTAATTTCAGAAATCGCAGGGTTTTCCCAGTCGTGCGGTGTCTTTTCCTCAAAAGTCACATTTTCGTATTTGCTCTTACACGAACTCGTTGCAATGATCGTGGCAAAAACTATTAATAATAAGTACTTCATAAAAAATTGATTTAAGTTAGAAAAATGGCAATGTTTTATTGCCCACCGGTAGGAACTGGTAGGCATGCAAAAATGAGAATAATTATCTGTTTAGGCAAGTGAATTGTTCAGATTTGTATTCAGGTATAAAAGTTTGTTAATTTTGCCGCCTAAAATATTCTGAATGATACTTGAAATATATCCCGGTGCAAAAGCCCTGATTTTTGATCTGGACGGAACTTTGTCGGACTCGCTTCCGGTGCACATTGCCAGTTGGCATTCGGTGTGTGAAAAGCTGAACTGTACGTTTGACGAACGCATTCTGGTTGAAATGACCGGGGCGCCAACCATCAGTTTTGCCGAGCGAATCAAACGTGAGCAAAATCTGGAAATTGATGCGGAGGAATTGGTTGCAATGAAACAAAAGGAATTCCGGAAAAACATCAACCAAATAAAGCCGCATGATGCAGTAATTGATTTGATGAAAAAGGCTCATGGGCAAATCCCGATGGCTGTTGGAACTGGCGCAAGCCGGCAAAGTGCAATGCTTCAGATGCATGAATTGGAGATTGATCAGTTGTTCGATTTTATTGTAACTGCCGATGATGTTGACCGGCACAAACCTGAACCGGATACCTTTCTGAGATGTGCTGAATTAATGAATGTTGAGCCCAAATTTTGTCAGGTTTTTGAAGATGGTGAACTTGGGATGCAGGCTGCTCAAACCGCAGGAATGTTGCTAACTGATGTCCGCCCGTTTGTAACCGATCCGTTTGCCAATGATGACAACAAATAGTTCGTAAGGTTTTACATGTCCGTTGCCTAAAGGCAAACGGCAAAGGATAATTCACTATAAATCTGTATAGCGACGAAACCTGAAACTTGGAATTTCGAACTTGAAACTATTTTGCCATGAACGAATTCTTCTCTGCTTTTCAATCCATCGGCCCGTTGTTTCTGGTTATTTTTGTTGGTATGGTTGTTAGCCGCAATAAATCGGTTGACGATAAGTGGCTCGAAATACTGAACAATTATGCGCTTTGGATTGGTTTCCCCGCGTTGATTCTGGTTGCTTTGTCGCGTTTGGAGTGGAACCTGAATTTGTATGGCAGCCTGATTGGATGGAATTCTGCCCGGATAGTTTTTTCAATGCTGATGGTTTTTCCGGTATCCGCGCTTCTGAAACTAAAGAACCGCACCCGCCGTACCTTGTTTCTGGCCGTTTCGTATGGAAATGTGGCGTATCTGGGAATTCCGGTTTTGCGGAGTGCTTTCGGCGATGAAATTCTGCCCGAAGCCACCATGATTTCGTCGGTTTATGTTTTTTGGATGTTTACACTGGGAATTTTCCTGGTCGAATATTTTGGCGATCACAAAGTACATATCCGTGAGTTACTTGTGCGGCTTGTAACAAATCCATTGCTGATCGCTGTTTTTATTGGACTTTTTATTGCCATCAATCATTTTCAGCTACCAAAGATTGTGATGGGCGGACTTGATATTTTTGCCAACTCAGTTACAGCTGTCGTGCTTTTTTCACTTGGTTTGTTCATGGGCAAACAGCCTTTTGGAAGATTTCGCGAATGGTTGCCGGTACTGGCTTTTAGTGTGGTAATTCTTTTTGTTTTGCCGCTTTTGTTTTTCCTGATATTGAAGCCTTTTATGGATTTGCAGTTAAGTCGTGCCTGGGTTCTGGAAGCTGCAATGCCAATGGGATTGACCGCTTACGCACTTTGTATGAAGTATGAATTAAATACTGAATTTGCATCGAGAGCAGTGGTATTAAGCACTTTGCTGGCTTTGTTAAGCTTGCCTTTTTGGTTGGTCTTTCTGAACTAAAAACTCCAGGATTTCTTTTTCAATCTGGTATTTGCTGATTTCTTTTCCGATAAAAACCAATACGTTTTCAAGCGGTGCGTAAGGATTGTGTACTGATCCTTCCGAAACCGATATCATCCCACCAACCGATTGCACAATCCCGATCAGCGGATTGTTTTCGAAATTGATCATGCCTTTTATCCTGAAAACATCTTTTCGGTGCAGTGATGCAAAATATTTAAACCAATCACGGAAACGGGTTTCGTTTATAAAACCGTCAAACCGAATGGTGAAACTGTGAAATCCGCCATTTTCGGGCTCGCTAAAAAACGGCTTCCGTAATTTGCGGACAAACTCGTCCTGCAAATCCGGCTGCAACTGATATAAATGTAAGGGTTCGACCCGGGCATAGTCAGTTTCGATAACCATGGCCGTTTTATTGAGCGCGGCCAATTTATTCCGGATGTTGGCGAGCGTTTTTGAATCAACATCTCCCGTTTTGTTTAGTACGATCATATCGCTCAGAATGATCTGCTTTTGCTGTTCAATACCGGCAATGTGCTCCGAAAAGTTAACGGAATCAACCAAACAAATGGTTCCGCTCAGCTCAAACAAGCGGTTAAGTTCAGCGTCCTCATAAAATGGTGCGATGATTGGGCCGGGGTCGGCAATTCCGGTGGTTTCAATGATTAATTGTTCCAGATGATCGTGTTTTCTTATCAATTCCTGAAGTGTCATTGCAAATTCATTGAAAATTGTACAACAAATGCAACCGTTGTTTAATTCAATGATACTTTCGGGTTTATAGTCAGCTATTAATCTGGAATCGATGGATGTATCACCAAACTCGTTTTCAATCAGGCCAATTTTAACCCCGTCGTTTTGCGCCAAAAGGTTATTGATAAAGGTTGTTTTACCTGCTCCCAGAAAGCCGGTGACGATCATAACTGGTATTTTAGGTTTTACTGACAAAATAAAAGATGGTTTAAAATTTATACTTTTTTAAGCGGTTTTTATTTATTCAATAAAGTTAAGCCATTCCTATTTAATTATCGATTCAATATTAATGGATTTTCTCTTTTCAGATGTTTTATTAAACAGCTAACAAAACTAAAATAGTACTGAAAAACTGGCGTGATTATGAACAGAAATACCTATCTTTTAAATATTGAAACCTAATAACAGGATAATTCCAATATTGTTGTGTTTGTTCTGTAATGAATAATACCTGATTTTTAAAACAGAAAGCCCAATTCCATTGTTATTGCTGTTCTTTTGGATTGCACGTTTTCCAAAATTTAGCAATCGTTTCTGTAAACTAATTTGAATGAAGATAATGACAATAATATTTTCAGTAATAATAGCATTTGTGTTGGCCGTCTCGTTGTTTATGCAGCATCCGAAATTCGGGAAAACTGCAACTGGCGATAGGCTTGCCAGAATTAATAATTCTCCCAATTTTAGGGATGGGAAATTTCAGAATCAAAGTTTTACGCCTGATTTGGCCGAAGATGCGAGTTATTATTCGGTGATGAAGGAGGCTTTTTTCAAACGGAGCAAGCGTAATCGTCCGAAAGAAATTTTATCATCTCAAAAGACCAATCTTTTAACGCTTGATCCCGAAAAAGATGTGCTGGTTTGGTTCGGGCATTCGTCGTATTTTATGCAGATTGACGGTAAAAAGATGCTGGTTGATCCGGTTTTTAGCGGAAGCGCTTCACCTTTTTCGTTTATGGTGAAAAGCTTTGAAGGAAGCGATATTTACACGCCCGACGATTTTCCTGAAATTGATTATCTGTTTATTACACATGATCATTGGGACCATTTGGATTACAAAACGGTGCTGAAACTGAAGCCGAAAGCTGGGAAGATAATTACCAGTTTGGGTACAGGTGCTCATCTCGAACATTGGGGATTTTCGCCGGAACAAATCATCGAAAAAGATTGGAACGAATCGGCTGTACTTGATTCAGGTTTTGTCGTCACGGCAACTCCTGGCAGGCATTTCTCCGGAAGGGGTTTCAAACGCAATCAGGCAATTTGGGCTTCATTTGTGTTGCAAACACCTTCGAAAAAGATTTTCATCGGAGGCGATTCGGGTTACGATACCCACTTTGCAAAAATAGGAATTGAGCATGGTCCTTTTGATCTGGCTTTGCTCGAATGCGGTCAGTACAATCATTCATGGAAATACATACACCTGATGCCCGAAGAATTGGTTCAGGCGGCCATCGACTTAAAAGCAAAAGCCTTTATGCCGGTTCACTGGGGTAAGTTTGCACTCGCCCTGCACGCCTGGGACGAACCGATTGAACGGGTTACCAAAGAGGCACATCGGTTAAATGTTCCGGTAATTCATCCGATGATTGGGGAAGAAGTAAATTTGAATGAATTTGGTATTCAATCAGAATGGTGGAAAGGAATAGACTAAAGTGAAAGAGTTCAACGTTGAGTCCACTTAGTCAAAAAATAAAAAATGCCACCAAATCTCCAAGCCACCAAATTGCACAAAAGGCTGAAATTTAATGGATTTATTTTGGTGGAATTTTGTGTTTTCGTGTTTTGGTGGCAAAAAAATAGTTTCAAGAGTGGACTCAAAGTTCCATGTTTAAAGTTAAATACCTCGAGGAACATTATCTTTGCTGATATTTCAATAACCAATTGCTTACTTGATCCCTAAAATCAGAAACCTATGAATTCAACCCAAAATTACCTTCCATCAAATATCAATATCCGAAATATTCAACCCTTCGATAATCCTGAATTGGCTGTAATTGTGCGCAATACACTGACAGAATTTGGCGCCAATGTTCCCGGAACAGTCTTTTTTGATCCGACAACCGATGCGTTGTTCGAATTGTTTCAAACTGAAAAGTCGGCTTATTTTGTTGCTGAAATTGATGGAAAATTATTGGGCGGTGGCGGTATTTTTCCAACCGAAGGCTTGCCCAACGGTACCTGCGAACTGGTGAAAATGTATTTATTGCCCGAAGCCCGCGGTATCGGATTGGGCCGGATGCTGATGGAACGTTGCCTTGAAACTGCCGGCAATTATGGATTTCAGCAGATTTACCTCGAAACTTTGCCCGAACTGAATTTGGCTGTAAAGGTTTATGAGAAGTTAGGATTTGAATACCTGTCAACACCACTTGGAAATACCAAACACTTCGGCTGCGGATTGTGGATGCTGAAAAAGTTGTGATATTTACTCAGCAGGTGACTCAAAGTCACCTGCTGAGTAATATTTCTGTCGAATTCACGGTAGTTGATCCTGTCGAAGCTATACCCGAATATCCATCCTCGCAAACGGTACCGCGTCCATGCCGATAAATTCACCTTTTAGGTATTTGTAATGGCCGGTCATGGCAATCATGGCAGCATTGTCGGTGGTGAAGGCGAACTTCGGAATGTGCATTTTCCAGCGGTGTTTCACAGCAGTTTCAACCAAAGCCTGTCGTAATCCTGAGTTGGCCGAAACGCCTCCGGCAACCGTAATTTCTTTGATACCAGTTTCTTTGGCAGCTTTTATCAGTTTATCCAACAAAATATCGATGATTGTTTTTTGCAGCGAAGCACACAAATCGGCTTTGCGTTCTTCAATGAAATTTTCGTTTTCTTTCAAATGATCGCGCAGAGAATACAGGAAACTGGTTTTTAATCCGCTGAAACTGTAATCGAAATTGGCAATCCGCGGTTTCGAGAATTGAAAAGCATCCGGATTGCCTTCTTTGGCCAGTTTGTCAACGAAAGGTCCGCCGGGGTAGGGAAGTCCCATCACTTTGGCGCATTTGTCGAATGCTTCGCCTGCTGCATCGTCAATGGTTTGACCGATCACTTCCATGTCGAGGTAATCTTTCACGAGAATGATTTGTGAATTTCCGCCTGAAACCAACAGGCACAGAAACGGGAATTTTGGCGGGTCGTAAGGTTCGTTGTATTCCTGAATAAAATGCGCCAGAACATGTGCCTGAAGATGGTTGATTTCGATCATCGGAATGCTGGTTGCCAGCGAAAAGCCTTTTGCAAAAGACGTACCGACGAGCAGCGAACCCAATAAACCGGGGCCGCGCGTAAATGCGATGGCTGTAATTTCTTCATTGGTAACTCCGGCCTGTTTGATCGCCTGATCAACAACCGGAATGATATTTTGCTGATGAGCCCGGCTGGCAAGTTCAGGAACTACACCTCCGTATAGTTCGTGTACTTTCTGTCCGGCTATAATATTCGACAACAGAAAACCATTCTTAATAACAGAGGCAGAAGTATCGTCGCACGATGATTCGATGCCAAGTATGATGATGTCTTTTTCTTTGTTCATAGTTCAATAAAATGCCTGATCGATCGTT
>JAUYEQ010000419.1 GCA_030691295.1 Bacteroidota bacterium | reverse complement strand
AAACTTGAAGGTGCGAACTGGGTTCCTGTTGGCATTGCTGCATCGTCGGGAGAAGCAACCGATATAAGTATTGCAATTTCTGACAAAGGCATTCCATTCATTGCCTATCGCGATGCTGCCAGTATGAGACGCACAACTGTGATGAAATTCAGCGATGTTACCAATACAAACAGCATTGCTGACGGCCATGATTTTAAGGTTTATCCAAATCCCGGCAACGGTGTGTTTACAATAGAGTCTTCCGGTTTGCAGAGTGGTGAAAAAGACATTGAAATATTTGACCAATTGGGACAGCTTATTTTGTCGCAGAAATCAGGTTTTGCAAATAAAACTGAGATCGATTTATCGGGTAAGGCCAATGGCGTGTATATTCTGAAATTGAAAAGCAATAACGGAGCCTATTCAAAATCGATTGTAATTAAACGTTAAGCTCATTTTTCACAGATTCGTATTTCATATGGCAATAAAAAAGGCTGAATTGTTCTGCTTTTTTTATTGCCATTTTTCTTTATAACTACATTACCATAGTCATCTGATGAATTTATAATTAACTGATTCCCTGAATATAAATATTTAAGATCTTCGTAAAAACATTCATCGGATGACTTTTCGAAGTATGATCAAACTTGAAATTCAAGTTCCGAATGTTTCTACTATCTTTGCACCCTCAATTTTATTAGTTATGATTTCGGTTGATCAATTGGTGGTTAGTTTTGGCGGGTTCGAGTTATTCAAAGGTATTTCATTGTTGGTGAGTCCCAAAGACAGGATTGGTCTGGTGGGCAAAAACGGAGCCGGAAAATCAACACTTCTGAAAATTCTGGCAGGACATCAATTACCCAGTAGCGGAGTAGTTTCGGTTCCTACGGATGTTCGTCTTGGCTATTTGCCTCAGCACATGGAGATTATTGACGGACGGACCGTTTTTGAAGAAGCAGTGACTTCGTTCGAGGAAATTCTGGCTTTGGAACGCCGCATCGAAGAAATCAACCATGCGATTGCCACACGCACCGATTATGAATCAGAAGAATATCACCGCTTACTCGATCACGTCACCGAATTCAATGAACGTTTCCACATGCTCGGCGGCAATAATTTTGAAGCTGAAGTTGAAAGAACACTGATCGGTCTCGGCTTTCTGCGATCGGATTTTATCCGGCAAACTTCAGAGTTCAGCGGTGGATGGCGTATGCGCATCGAACTGGCAAAAATATTACTGAAACGTCCGGATGTGTTTTTGCTGGATGAACCTACCAATCACCTTGACATTGAGTCGATTCAGTGGTTGGAAGATTTTCTGAAAAGCTACAATGGGGCAGTGGTGCTTGTTTCTCACGACAGGGCTTTCCTGGATGCGGTTACCAACCGTACCATCGAAATTACACTCGGTCGCATTTACGATTTTAAATCAAATTATTCGAGATACCTGGTTTTGCGTAAAGACCTGAAAGAACAGCAAATGGCAGCCTATGTCAATCAGCAAAAAATGATTGAAGATACCGAAAGCTTTATCGCGCGTTTTCGTTATCAGGCTACCAAAGCGGTTCAGGTGCAATCGCGTATCAAAGCGCTCGATCGTCTGGAACGTTTAGAGGTTGACGATGAGGATAATTCGGCGCTCCGGATAAAATTTCCACCGGCCTTGCGCTCCGGAACCATTGTTGCCGAGGCCAAAGAACTTTCAAAAAGCTACGGAAAACTGAAGGTGCTCAATAAAATTGACATCATTATTGAACGGGGAGAAAAGGTTGCCTTCGTCGGTAAAAATGGAGAAGGGAAAACCACGCTTGCACGAGTCATTTTGAACGAACTCGAATACGAGGGTGAGTTAAAGATGGGACACAACGTTAAAATCGGCTATTATGCACAGGATCAGGCAAAAAGGTTAAATCCGGATCTGACGGTTTTTGAAACCATTGACCAGATTGCCGTTGGCGAAATCAGGACAAAAATTCGCAGTATATTGGGCGGTTTCATGTTTTCGGGCGAAGACACCGATAAAAAAGTTCAGGTACTTTCAGGAGGGGAACGCTCGCGCCTGGCAATGGTGAAACTGATGCTCGAACCGGTGAATCTACTGGTGCTTGATGAGCCGACGAATCACCTTGATATCCGCTCAAAGGAAATACTGAAGCAGGCGCTGATTGATTACGACGGAACGGTGATCGTGGTATCGCATGACCGTGAATTTCTGGAAGGATTGGTAAACTGCGTGTATGAATTCAAAGACAAAAAGGTAAAGCAACATATTGGCGGCATTTACGATTTCCTTCGCCGGAAGAAAATTGAATCGATGAAGGAATTGGAAAAAAAGGATGTCAACTCGAACCAGGAAGTTAAAGCACAAAAAACGGTTGAAGTTGAGAAGGTTAGCTTCGAAGAACGAAAAGAAATCAATAAAAATCTCAGCCGCATAGAAAAGAGTATTGAAAAAACAGAGAAGCAAATCGCTGATCTGGAAAGCGATATCGTAAGAATGGATAAGATGCTGGCTGATTCAAATGGGAACGATCCGGAAGTTTTTACAAAATACGACCGGATGAAAAAGGATCTGGAGCATAGAATGTATGAATGGGAAGTTTTAAGCCAGGAGCTGGAAGAAATTTCAAGGATAAAAACCTGGTAAAAAAGTAGGTAGTGTTCAGTCTCAGTAAACAAAAATAATAACTCATCAATCATCAATATTAAGGACATGTACGACAACAAAGAAAATAAACCAGCCGACGATCTGATCTTTGGCATCCGCGCCGTCATTGAAGCCATTCAGGCCGGAAAAGAAATTGATAAAGTTTTGATTAAAAAAGGATTGATTGGTGATTTGTTCAAAGAAATGTTCGACCTGATCCGCATTCGGCAGATTGCTTTTCAGTATGTGCCGATTGAAAAAATTAACCGGATATCGCGCAAAAACCATCAGGGTGTGCTGGCTTTTATTTCGCCGGTTGCTTTGCAGCGAATTGAAGATATTATTCCGGCAATATACGAAGAAGGTAAAACCCCAATGGTGCTTGTACTCGATCAGGTGACCGATGTGCGCAACTTTGGCGCCATTGTTCGCTCGGCAGAATGCGCCGGTGTAAATGCCATTGTAATTCCTGACAAAGGGTCAGCACGGATCAATGCCGATGCTGTTAAAACCTCCGCCGGAGCTTTGCATTTGGTGCCTGTTTGCCGCACCCGCAGCCTGAAGGAAACCATTTCGTTCCTGAAAGATTCAGGATTAAAACTGATTGCAGCCACCGAAAAATCGACCGCCGTTTATACCAATGCCGATCTCACCGGACCAATTGCCATTATTTTAGGTTCTGAAGATACTGGTATCGACCAGCGACTGCTTGCACTTGCCGACGAGCACGTGAAAATTCCGATCCTTGGCAAAATCGAATCGCTCAATGTTTCCGTTGCTGCCGGCCTGCTTGTTTACGAAGTGGTGAGGCAGAGAGGACTGGTTACTGAAGAATAAAGAGTGGCCAGCAGCCAGCCGCTGGCAGCTTGTTCAGCTCATTGATCCTTAATAATTTATTAATTTAGAATTACCCTGCATAGTGTAGATATTTCTACCTTTGTGCCCCTGAAATAAAATGCAACGCTTATGATTACGGTTTCAAATTTGTCCATTCAGTTCGGGAAAAAACCTTTGTTTTCGGATGTCAATTTAAAGTTCACACCCGGCAACTGCTATGGTGTAATTGGTGCCAACGGCGCAGGAAAATCAACCTTGTTGCGGATAATTTCAGGTGATCTGGATGCAACCCGTGGTTCAGTTTTGATGGGGCCGGGCGAACGTTTGTCGGTGCTTAACCAGAACCATCATGCTTTTGATGAACACACAGTTCTCGACACCGTTTTGATGGGTCATACCGAATTGCTTCGTGTATTGAGGGAAAAAGATGCCCTTTATGCAAAAGCCGATTTTACGGAAGAAGATGGACATTTGGCCGCCAAATTGGAAGACGATTTTGCGAACATGAATGGTTGGAATGCCGAAAGTGACGCTGCCAACCTGCTGAGTGGCCTGGGTATCAAGGAAGACATGCATTATACTTTAATGAAGGACTTGAACGGTAAGGAAAAAGTTCGCGTACTTTTGGCGCAGGCCCTGTTTGGTAACCCCGACAACCTGCTGCTTGATGAGCCGACCAACGACCTTGACCTTGAAACCGTACTCTGGCTCGAAAATTATCTGGCCAATTGCCAGAATACTGTGATTGTTGTTTCGCATGACCGTCACTTTTTAGACAATGTTTGTACCGACGTGGTTGATATCGACTTCGGAAAAATCCGTGCTTTCTCCGGGAACTATACTTTCTGGTACGAATCGAGTCAGCTTGCGCTTCGTCAGGCTGCCAATGCCAACAAAAAGGCGGAAGAAAAGAAGAAGGAATTGCTTGAATTTATTCAGCGTTTCAGTGCAAACGTAGCCAAGTCAAAACAAACTACCAGCCGCAAAAAAATGCTCGAAAAGTTGAAGATTGAAGAGATTGAGCCTTCAACGCGCCGTTATCCCGGAATCATTTTCCAACAGGAACGTGCAACGGGCGACCGTGTACTGACTGTCGAAAACCTAACATACGTTCAGGATGGCGAAGTGTTGTTTAAAAATATATCCTTCACCATCGAGAAAGGCGACAAAGTTGTATTTCTTGCAAAGGAAAACCGCGCCATTTCAGCATTTTTCAACATTATTAACGGCCAGACTGAACCTACTTCTGGAACCTTCGAATGGGGCGTAACTATTACAACTGCCTATCTGCCAAACGATGTTACTGACTTTTTTACCAAAAGTGAAACCCTTTACGAATGGCTGGGCAAATATTCACACGATACCAGCGAAAACTTTTTGCGTCAGTACCTGGGCAAAATGTTGTTCACCGGCGATGATTTGCAGAAGAGTGCGAAGGTACTTTCAGGAGGCGAAAAAATGCGCTGCATGATTGCCCGTATGATGCTGGCACATCCGAACACCGTGATTTTGGATCATCCAACCAACCATTTGGACATGGAATCGATACAGGCTTTCAACAACAACATGAAAACCTATCCGGGGCAAGTTTTGATGACAGGTCATGACCACGAATTCATTGAAAGCGTTTGCTCGCGGGTAATCGACTTGACTCCAAAAGGAGCCATCGACAAGTACATGGACTTCGAAGAATATTTAACCGACGATAAAATTAAAGCACTTCGTCAGGAGAAATACAAATAATTTGAATGAGATTTATACGGATACTGCTATTTCCCACAGTGAACGGAATTTGCGAAGAAACTATAATATAATCAGGAAATGAGTTTGGCTTTAAATCATTTTGAAATGACCGTCCAGATGATGGTTTATTTTTGCTAAAAGTAATTCTCTCCTGATGGGCTTGCTCAGATATTCATCGCAGCCTGCGTCAAGGGCTTTTTGCTCGTCGTCACTGGTTGCATAAGCAGTTTGTATAAATATTTTTATCTCCCGGTTGATTTCCCTGATTTGCTTAACAGCCTCATATCCGGTGATGTCGGGCAAGCGAATGTCCATCAAAACCAAATCAATTTCCTGCTGACGGCAAATTTCAACTGCTTTACGGCCATATCGGGTTTGAGTAACATTGTTATTTGTATCCGAAAGAATTTCGACCAAATATTCGGCATTAAATTCATTATCTTCAACAATCAAAATGTCTAATGTTGGATAGCTAATCCTTATTTCTTTTTCTTTTGTTTCTGAAATTTTAAGTGCCTGTTGACCATTCGAGGTAAAAGGAAAGGTAAAAAAGAAAGTACTTCCCTTTCCTGGTTCTGATTCAATCCAGATTTTACCGCCAAGTAAATTTAATAATCCCTGAACAATGGATAGTCCAAGTCCGGTTCCACCATAAAAACGGG
>JAUYEQ010000418.1 GCA_030691295.1 Bacteroidota bacterium | reverse complement strand
GGTCGATGGGATGCCAATATGCACGCCTTTGAAGCCAACAATATTATGGGACCTTACAGTTTTTAAAATCTTATTCCAGATAAGTATATCCGTACAACCCGGAGCGGTAGTTCGATAAAAATTCCTTTCCTTCTTCTGCAGATATAATTCCTGATTTTACAGATGAAGTTACCCAGGTTTCAACGGTACGTACGAGTTTTTTTGCGTTGTACTGAACGTAGTCAAGCACTTCTGCCACTGTTTCGCCGTCGATGATCTGATCGATGCTGTAACCTTTGTCGTTTACTGAAACGTGTACCGCATTGGTATCGCCAAACAGGTTGTGCAAGTCGCCCAGTATTTCCTGATAAGCACCCACCAGAAATACACCGATGTAATAAGGTTCTTTAGCTTTAATCGGATGCACCGGTAGATAATACGAAAAGTTCCTGGTCGAAATGAAATTATCGATTTTTCCATCGGAGTCGCAGGTAATGTCCTGAATGGTTGCCGAACGTTCCGGTTTTTCATCCAAGCGCTGAATCGGGATAATGGGGAAAATCTGATCGATCGCCCATGAATCGGGAAGTGACTGGAACAACGAAAAGTTACAGAAATATTTGTCGGACAGTAATTTAGGTAAATAAAGCAACTCTTCAGGAATGTGTTTTAACTCGCCGGTCATCTGGTGAATTTCTTTGGTAATCGACCAGAACAGGCGCTCAATTTGTGCGCGGGTTTTCAGGTCAACCAACCCAAGACTGAACAGGTCGAGTGCTTCTTCCTTGATTTGCTGGGCATCGTGCCAGGTTTCAAGCATTTTCGACTGGTTGAGTTGTTCCCAAAGCGAGAACAATTCGCGAACCAGTTCGTGATCATCCGCTTTCGAAACTTCATCCTCGCCCATTGTAGGCAGAGAAGTTGTTTCAAGCACTTCGAAAACCAGCACCGAATGATGTGCAGTAAGCGAACGTCCTGATTCGGTAATTATATTCGGGTGTGGAATGTTGTTTTTATCGCTGGCATCCACCATGGTGGCAATGGCATCGTTTACATATTCCTGAATGCTGTAATTGACGCTGCTTTCGCTGCTCGACGAGCGGGTTCCGTCGTAATCGACACCCAAACCACCGCCAATATCAACGAATTCAACGTTAAAACCTTTCAGGTAAATCTGGACGTAAAACTGTGAGGCTTCGCGCATGGCAATTTTAATGCGCCGTATTTTGGTAACCTGACTGCCAATGTGAAAATGAACCAATTTCAGGCAATCCTGCATTCCTTTCTTTTCCAAAATATCTAGCGCTTCGAGCAATTCGCTCGAAGTTAAACCGAACTTGCTTGCATCGCCGCCTGAATCTTCCCATTTGCCGCTTCCCGAACTGGCAAGCTTAATACGAATACCAATATTTGGCTTGATTTTCAGGCGTTGCGCAATTTTTAGAATCAGTTTTAGTTCGTTCAGTTTTTCAACTACCAGATAAATCCTTCTTCCCATTTTCTGAGCAAGTAGGGCTAATTCAATGTAACTTTCGTCTTTGTATCCGTTGCAAATAATCAGCGAGTCGTTGTCGGTACTGATGGCAATAACCGCATGTAATTCAGGTTTCGATCCGGCTTCCAGTCCAATGTTAAATTTTTTGCCATGACTGACAATTTCTTCCACAACCGGACGCATCTGGTTTACCTTAATTGGGTATATAATAAAATTTTGGGCTTTGTACTCATATTCTTCAGCTGCAGATTTAAAGCAACTGGCCATTTTTTCAATCCGGTTATCCAGAATGTCCGGAAAACGTAGCAACATGGGTGCAGAAACATCCCGAAGTTGTAACTCTTCAACCAATTCTTTCAGGTCAATCTCTACTCCGTTTTTCTTTGGAGTGACCGTTACATTGCCTTTTTGGTTGATAGAAAAAAAGTTGATACCCCAACCATTGATGTTGTAAAGTTCGGCTGAGTCTTCGATACGCCATTTTCTCATTAAGCAAAAATTATTTGTTTGTTTATACTCTTTTTTATACAAATACCGCTGTAAACCGCGCTATTTCTGATCGAAATCAGATTTTAAAAACGCGGTAAATGTAATAAAATATTGAAAGTGATTTGATTTTTTTTGAGACTGTGGGGAACAAGAATTAAGATCAGATTTTAAGTCGAATTGAATAGACCGTAATCATTTATAAAAACATTTGCAGACTTTGGAAAAATGTCCTAGTTTTGAAGACAAATGTCTAAAATTATCTAATTATGACACCAACAATGAATATAGAGCAAAAACTGGATAAGGAAATTTCGTTGCTTTTTAAGCATGCTTCGGGTGAAACCCGAAATGATGCAAGCCACAAAAAGTTG
Source organism: Bacteroidota bacterium (assembly GCA_030691295.1). Lineage (GTDB taxonomy): Bacteria > Bacteroidota > Bacteroidia > Bacteroidales > Prolixibacteraceae > Aquipluma. Next base: position 1,724 of record JAUYEQ010000418.1, on the reverse strand, counting down.
ACCTATTCAGGTTTTATTTCTGATAAGATGCTTATCATTGATGCAATCAGGATTGGCATTCCCTATTCACTTTTTGATTTGATTCAAGAATATACGCCATTCAGCGAAAGTGATTGGGCCAATTTTTTGGATATATCCACCAAATCGTTGCAGCGTTACAAACAATCATCAAAACAATTTAAGCCGAATCAATCAGAAAAAATTATTGAAATGGCTGAAGTTACCAATGTTGGATTGGATGTTTTTGGCGACATGCATAAATTTAAATTGTGGCTCGACACCCCAAATTTTGCACTGGCGAATTTGAAGCCGATGGATTTGATTAAAGATTCGTATGGAAAGGAATTGGTAATTAGTGAGTTGACCCGAATTAATTACGGTATATTGGCATAAGAATGGAGGCATTTCGATTATCACGCATGAAATTTGCCAACACCCTTTCAGGAAAAGGAGCAGCGATAAAAGGAGCCCGTTGGAATTCCATTGGTGTTGAGCTGATTTATTCGGCATCAAATCGTTCGCTGGCAATGGCTGAAGTGGCAGTTCACTTCACGCTGGCTACACTTCCTTCTGACTATGTTATGATGACCTTGTTTATTCCTGACGATATCTCCATTACGAAATTGAATCAATCAGATTTGCCGCCTGATTGGAATACTTTCCCCCATCCGTTTTCAACGCAGGCTATTGGCGATAAGTTCGTTTCAGAAAATAAATATTGTGTTTTACAAATACCATCGGCAGTTACACAAGGAGACTACAATCTACTTATCAATCCTTATCATCCTGATTTTTCAGGAATCAAAATCGTTAAAGTTGAAGTATTTCCATTTGACAGGAGGATATTCAGGCAATCCTGATTACTAGAACATTTGCATACTATGTAGCCGTTTGTAGCGGCCATCCAACGCAATCAGTTCGTCGTGGGTTCCCCGTTCAATAATTTCACCTTCATGAAATACACAAATTAGGTCGGCATTTCTAACTGTTGATAAACGGTGCGCAATTACCACTGAAGTACGGTTTTTCATCAGTTTCTCCAGTGCATCCTGAACCAAACGTTCCGATTCAGTGTCGAGTGCCGAAGTAGCTTCGTCGAGAATCAGGATGGGTGGATTTTTCAGAATGGCACGTGCAATGCTCAAACGCTGCCGCTGTCCTCCTGAAAGTTTGCTTCCACGATCGCCAATTACCGTATCATAACCATGTTCTGTTTCAATAATAAAATCGTGGGCATTGGCAACTTTGGCAGCAGCAATCACTTCAGGCATCGAAGTACTTTCAATTCCAAAAGCGATGTTGTTGAAGATCGTGTCGTTGAATAAAATGGCTTCCTGGTTCACATTGCCCATCAAATCGCGGAGATCGTGTAGTTTCAGGCTACGGATATCAACTCCGTCAATTAGAATCTGACCATCGTTCACATCATAAAAACGGGGCAACAGATCCACAAAAGTTGTTTTCCCGCTTCCTGACTGACCCACCAATGCTATGGTTTTTCCTTTCGGAATGGTAAGCGAAACCTTGTTGAGCACAACTTTCTCGTCGTACGAAAAGCTTACATTCCGGTATTCGATCAGGTTTTTCAAGGTGCTGACCGATTGCGCATTGGGCGATTCAGGAATGGTGATGTCCGCCATTAAAATCTTGTCGATTCTATCCATCGAAGCCAATCCTTTTTGTATGCTGTAAAGTGCCGTTGTAAAGGCTTTGGCCGGATTGAT
>JAUYEQ010000416.1 GCA_030691295.1 Bacteroidota bacterium | reverse complement strand
CTGCATACCAAAATCTGAAGCCCAGCGCACTCCATCTGCTTCCATAATGAACGAGCCAATATCCATGTGTCCGTGATTCACCGAAGGCGAACCGGCCTTAAAGCCAAGGTAAATAGCATTCGGATCGGTCCAGGAAGTACGCATCATGGCCAGCGGATTGGCGCCCTGTCCTTTCCATGCTTTCACTTTGGGTTCAGAAACTTTGTCAAGGGGCAAGTCTTTTCCCCAGATCATAATGGCAGGCAGCAGACGGTCGCGGGTAAAACGTGAAAAGTCGTCTCGTTGCAGATAAGTTTTTTCGACCCACAATTGCGAAGGATCATTGTTTTTCTGAGCAAACCAGAACATTGCAGGGCTCAAATCTCCAGTTGAACCACTGTCACCCCAGTTGAAACTCGGACCTGTAACACCGGTCATGTTTTGCAGGAATCCTGCCGTTTGCAGAAACCCCTGGGTTTTATTCAGCCCGAAATCAGATGCAAAAACGGTTTCAACGGCGCTCAAAAACATGACATTGAAGGAAGTTCCGTATCCCCAGTAGCCATATCCTTCAGGATAAGCACCATCGGGTTTGTATTCGTCCATCGAAAGCGGAATGGAAATTATGGCGCGGTCGATGATGATTTTTGATAGTCCCGGATGATCTTCAGCAACAGCGAGTGCTCCGAAAGTCATTCCGGCATTGCAAACCTGGTTCCAGTTGTTCACTACTCGCTGCCATGAATTGTATTTGGGATCGAGCGACGGATAAATTCCTTTGTAAACAATGGCCTCACGAATTGCTTTTTTCGATTCGGCTGACAGTTTAGGGAACAGCCAGTCGTAACCAATTGCCATCGCCATCGTCATTTCGCCCACGTCGAGAAAATGGGATGGATTCCAGTCAGAGAATTTGGAGATAGCAAGCATTTCTTTTTCGCAGCGATCGAAATATTTCTGATCACCGGTCATCCTCCAGGCATACGAAAGCTGGAAAATGCGTCGCAAGGCTTCACGCGATTTATCAAGCAGACGGCGGCCAATCTGAATGCGTTCAACCGGCGTCAAGGCGATAATGTTGTTACTTTCTGTCAGGATCGCATCGTGCATTTTCTTCCAGACCGGGCTATTCGCAATTGATTTCTCAATCTGGCGTTCTTCACCTTTCAGAAGTAAGATACGGGGATGTTGTTTGTCAGTGATAGTCTCCACCGAAATGGATTGCTGTGCGAAGCTGACTCCGGTGAAACAGACAAGCAATAAAATGATCAGCGCATTTTTAAAGTAGTTCATGTGTTTATGGGTTAGGTTTTTATAATTCAATTGTTACGCTTTTCCCGGCATAAACGGTTTGTGGCAAATCAATCGATATTTCTGAAACTCTTTTCTTCTCGTTCCAGAATGAGCGGAAATTATCACCGCTTTTCTCCATTTTTTGGCTAACAGTGATATGGATTTTACCCAGTTTACGCGATGGATCGGCCACCGAAATTTGTTTTACCGCAGCACCATCAGTTTTCACCATTACTGTTCCCGGACTGTCCATTCCGATCGTCAGATTTTCCGAAACCTTTAATTCGCCTGAAGTATAGAATACAATCTGGCAAATGTTTAGTCCTGAATGACTGACTGCCTGAACTTCCCTGGTATTCGAAAGGATTTTAACTTGCTGGCCGGCTTTGTCCATTTCCTGTTCGGTGATTGCCGGGACAACGATGTACTGGTAGCTGGCGTTTCGTGGTTGCGGGCCATGATCGAGCCAAAGTTTGAACACGTCTTTACTAACTTCATCTTTTGGAGAATCAGACTGTCGGTTAATTTTGAACCAGCTTCCGGTTTGCACCTGGTTCGATAAAAATACGTTTTGCGCTTCAGGAAAAACATACCCAATGCCATCGTGTAAAATCCATTTCACCTTATCAAGCTGGTGTTCGCCTTTTGCAACCATTGACTTTTGGTTACCGTTCATCAACATCACATCGCCACGCAGCAAACATTGGTTCAGCGTAGTTACTGCCGGAAGTTTTGCCCTTGAATTTATGCCTGTTCCGAGGCAAACATATTCATCGTCGAAAAAGAACCATGCTTTTTTCGCGGCAAGTGGATCGTGCGCGCTTTTGAAATCGTAGGCAACAGCTCCGTATTTTCCATCGGTAACCGCGCCAACAAAGTCGGTCAGCCCGATTTTTTGAATTTCTTTTTCAGAAGGGATTTCAGGCTTTTGAAGCACCGTTGTTCCCGGTATTTTCTGCCAGTCGTAAACGGGGGCAATATTGGTGTATTCGTCGCCTGTTACAGAAATGTAGTTGGTGCCATCGCCGCGGTGGTGGTTCATCAAACCTTCGCCGTTGTATGGAACTTCCATGTTGTCGTTGCGCGTGGAGTGCATTCTGACGGAAGTATAAAACGTGGGGCGCTGAAAGGCGAAATGCTCGGTTTGCCAGAAAAATTTCGCGAACGACAGGGTAGGAGTGGCTTCGCCTTTGCGGATTTTGATGAGTTCTTCCAGTTCGCTTTTTCGGTAGCTGGTGGTTTTTAGTAAACGTTCAGGAGTGGTGGTTCCCATCGCACGATGCCTTTCAGCGCGGGTTATGTCGCGGTTTTTGGTACCGGGGTCGTTGTACTTTCCGTAAACCATTTGTTTGCAAATTCCGTCGAGGTAATAATCGATCAGGTGCTGAAGCGGTTTCTCGGAGAACTGGTATTTGGTTCCCGACACAAACGCAGCCCATTCGGCAAAAGCATCGGCATAGCCTGTACCATAAGAAAGTGTGTTGTTCACGCGGTCTTCGCGGTGATGAAAGCTGTAGTCGTGCTGCATACCGCGCTGTCCGGTGTTGAATTTGATTTCTCCTTCAATTACTTTGATTACTTCGGCAAACTGAACTTCGTCGCGCCTGTAAAGCAGGCTTTTGGCCAAAATGCCCGCAATTTTTATGCGGTCGCCACTCGGACGTGCGCCGCTGGCAGTTAAGTGCGCGCGGCCAATCATGGGCTGTGCTTTTTCAACGCGGTCTTTGGTCAGGTCGGTATCCATGATGAGCAAAACCGAATTCAGTGCGATGGGTGTTCCAATTTGGTTGTGCCACCAGTTTTCGCAGATAAAATCGTTCGCCAGCCAATAATCGAGCGCCGAATAAATGGCCAGTTTAAGCTTTTTGTCGCCTTTCAGTTTGGTTCCTTTCTTCTTAAAAGCCCGACTCAACTCCACCATGTTACTCAGGTGATTGGCATGTTGAAAACCGGTGTTCGACACATCCACGTAATCGATACCCGGCCAGGTTCCATCGGGTTTTAGCGTTGCCATCAATTCCCGGATATTTGCTTCGTTTACGGGTGGAGCCATTAATTCAGCAATCACTTTTTGCCTGAGAAGTTCAATTTCTGACGTTGCTGCATCTACCTTCAAAAAGGTAAAGAACAAAATGAGTGCAATCAGTATCGCTTTAATTTTGTTGTTCATGATTGTAGTTAGTTAAGTTTTCTGAATTTAAGGTTTTGGCTGTTTGTCCTTCCAAAGTTTAAAATCGTCCCAGTAAATTTGCAGGGTTTTGTTTTGACTGCCCATAAAGTCGATTAACTTCTTGGAAGTGTAGAGTTTAATGGGGTTGAAATCGGTCACTCCATCGGGGTTAGGGTCTTTTGTGTTATGGGTAATTCTGGTCAGGTCGTAAATAATTTCCTTTTTTTCGCCATCAGGCTGAATGGTCATGTAGAATTTTCCGTTGTTGGCATCGCCTTCCTTGTAGTAATACTCCAGCGTAAACCATTGTCCGATCGGTACTTTTATTTTCTGATTGGTTTCCTTCCAAAGCGTGGTGTATTTTTGGCTGCCGTCGGCGAACAACTCGCAATCCTGCCCGTCGAGAATGAAATACAGGTCGCTTTCTTCTGCAACCGGCTTCCCGATTCCGAGCGTGATTCGAAATCCGTGCGGCTCCGTTTGGCTCCAGGTAATGTTGTTCCAGAATTCGGCAATGGTGAGCCAGCTTATTTTGTCGGGAAAGGTGCGGACTGTGTTAAAATCGGCGGGCAGAAAAATGCGCACCGACTGGTAAAACTCCTTCATCCCTTTGTTACCGTAAAGATTGGCCTGAATACGGCCTTTTGAACCTTCCACATTGGGTTTGTCGAGCCAGAAATGAAGCAGATGATTGGACGGATTACCGGGTTCAGGAATAATTTTAGCAAAGCGCAAGGTCGAGTCGCCGCCCTGGTATTGCAGGTTGAAATTTCCGATTTCGGGGTGGTTGTCGAGGTGGGCCTCCCAATCGTTATTTCCTGAAAATGAACGGTCAATCCCGATAATGTCGGAATCTGAACCTTTGGCAATGACTTTCGAACCGGGCTCAAAACCCGATTGGAAAATCAGGGTGCCGGAGTTTGATTCCGATGTTTTCTCCTGTGCGCAAGCGGTGAAAAGTAACATCTGAAATACGATTGTAAGGTACAAGGTTTTCATAGATATAAGATTAAGAAATCCAGTTTTGTAAAGCTTTCCCAAAGTTTATATAAACTTGAAAAAACTTTGGAAAGCTAGTTAATAGTTAGTTTTTTTTGTCTTGATGACTACTGCATCAAAATTTATTGAAGAGAATATTCTGTCTATAGTTTTATAGGTTTAGTTGGTTTAGGTTGTGGTCAATAAAAAAGAGCTATCGTACTGCTTTTAGCAGTACAATAACTCTTTTACATTTGGTTTTGACTACTGCATCGGATAACGTTTGATACTGACAGTCATAGTTTTTGCTGTGTTATTAATCGAATTACAGTAAATATAAGCCCTGTATTTTCCGTCAGCGGTTTCTACCCAGGTTCCCGCTTCTGCCCTCAAATTGATGGCATAATTTGGAGCTCCGGTGAAATCAAGCTTTTCGAAATCAATATCGTCAATAAAAACACCATACTGTAATCGTGCAAGATGCTGATCGCGCAAAGCCCATACTTTCCATATTTTGGTGCTCTTATTTACTCCTGATGGCAATATTACGCCGGGTAAATAATCAGGACTGGAAGCTGGTGAAACCAACGCATGTGTGAAAGTGATTCCGGGGATTACCCTGTAAAGATAAACCAGATCAATATTAGCAGCATTGGTTGTAGCAGATGCAGCATTGTAAACAGCCATATCGGCAATAGAAATGTAGCTGTTGTTGTTATCGCTCACTACCAGATCAAGTTTCATATCCATTTTTGCAATGGAGTATGGTCCCATTTCATAAGATACAGTCTGTCCGTTGCTTGCTTTTGCCGAAAAAGTGAACTTAACAGTTTTGCCACGGGCTTCTTCAGGAATAATGTAGTAGTAACGCAATGTAGCAGCACAGGTGTCTTTGCTGAAAACTACTTCAGTTTTGGTTCCGGTATTCACCGAAGCCGAACCGACAGTAACAGGCACATCTACACCACTTCCATTTGTACTGAAAGAGCGGTTTTCCATATAAGTGGCGGGCGCTCCGGCAATAGAAGCTTCTACCTGTGCAGATATGATTTTTCCTTCAGCCTGAGGAAGCGCCATTGCATAGGCAAATTCAATATTCAGACCTACCACATTGGGACCCAGTGTGCGTTTGATACAGTCGTTGTGAAGCCCACCTTCTAATGTTGGCAGAGCGTATTCTTCATCCTGACAGGCTGTAAAAAAGACAACCAGTATGGTCAGGAGTGTTAAACTATAATGTTTAAGTTGCATAATCTATTCTTTTAAGGTTTGGCTTGTACTGTTACGTAAACGGTATATGGTTTTTTAACCAGCCGGTTGCCCGAGATGACCGTGAAAACTTTAGGATTGGCAAGGTCAGAGAAATCAACTTTCCCAACAATCTTCGGATCAAGTTTGGCATCGGTTACCAGACTAAACTGAGGATAGACGTTCTTGAGATCGGTACCAAAAAATACCTCTACGTTAATGGTTTGAGCAGTTGTATCAATAACCGCAGCTTTTGTTCTTACGGTTTGAAAATCAACGCCAAGCAACTCAAAGTTGCCGACATAGCATTGGCCCCTGGTAGTAATCAGCAACCCATCTTCGTCAACAGGAAAATCGGTACAGCTAACCCAGGCAAAGGTTGCTAAAGTGATAGCTATGAATGTTAAAAAATATTTTTTCATTGTGTATGTATTTAAGTTTCACAATTTGTTTTCAGACGATTATAACCAGGGTTTGTTCTGGGTTAAGTTTGGATTACGGTCACGTTCGCCTGGAGGAATTCGGAAAATATAATTTTGCTGATAATTAAGCTCCGACAGATTCTGGTAATAACGGTCGCGGTTTGCACCGTGTGTGTCAATTCTCCAAACGCCCAAACCATAAGGTGGATTCCAAACACGTTCGATGGCTCTCCATCTGCGTAAGTCGAAACCACGCTGTCCTTCACCCAATAGTTCAATAATTCGTTCCTGCTCAATGGCTGAGAAAAAGGCTTCCTTCGAGGCTGTTTTTGCAGGTGCCAATGCAGGAAGATTACCTCTGCGACGAATTTTATTTACCAGATCAATCGCATCTGCCTGAGGTCCGTTCACTTCGTTGGTTGCTTCAGCATACATTAGGAAAACATCGGCCAAACGCATTACAGGATAAGCATAATCACCTTCGCTGCGGCCTAAGCCACCATAGTTGCGCAGAAATTTGCGGAATACGTACCCGTAAACTGCTGCATCAGTATTGTAGGAAGTATATTTCACTCCACCAATGGTAACCGCTGCATTCCATGTTTTATAAATAAACGGAGTATAACCGGTCGATTTCAGAGAAGTCAATCCAATACTCATTTCATAATCCCACATGATGGACGATTTCATACGATAATCGCGACCAGCATAACTTGCAGGATTAACAGCCGAATTAAGCGCTGTTCTTGCACCAGCCGTTGTAGGATTCATCGGAACCAATTTTGGGGCAAAATCTCCTGTTGTTGTCAATTGATAACGGTCAGCAATTTCATAGTAAGGGAATACCCAGCATTGTGAACCTTCATGGGTACGACCTGCCACATCGCGCATCAACTCTTCTCCCTGACCAGTTCCTGTTCCACCATGGGTGAAGGACATGATCATTTCAGGATCGCCGTTGGCAATTGGTAAGAACAGGTAGAAATAATTCGGAAGCACATCGGCATTGCCCATGGTTCCCCAGTCGCCAGGTTCGCCGTTACGGAACAGTGTTAAGCCGAAATCCTGAATGACTGATTTAAAATCAGCAGCTGCAGCAGTATAGGATGCTGTTGCATCAGCAGTGTTGGGAGTAAAAGTTTCAAGTTCAGGCCATCCGAATTTGTTCCATGATGCCCAATACAGATGCATTTTACCACGGAAAGCCAATGCGGCAGGTTTGCCTGCACGTCCCAAAGCTGCTCCTTTTGTTGGTAATTTTTCGAATGCATAAGTAAAGTCTGCCATAATAGAGTCTTTAACCTGGGCAATTGGTGTACGCGTCAGATTTTCAACTTCAGTATTTGAATAGATAATATTGCCAATGTACGGAACATCTCCCCACATAGAGATCAAACGAAAATAAACCATGCCGCGGAGCAAACGTGCTTCACCGATTACTGCTTCGAGGCTGGGTTTTGAAGCTGCACTTGCAGTTGGGAGCATTTTTCTGACGTTTTCGATCACATAATTGGTGCGGTTAACACCACCATATAAATAGCGGTAATATTTATCAAAGCTTCCGCCATAACCGGTTGGATTATAGTTGCCACCGTGGTAGGCATCGCCCAGCCGAAGGTTTTCATTGGTAGAGCTTATTCCACGTACCCGGGTATAATCACCATGTCCGTCGAAGTAATAATCACGGTCGAAAAGCGGTCTTACGGCTGCATAGGCACCCATCAGGGCTATGGTCGCGTCTGCTTCGGTTTGCCAGAATTGAGCTGCACCCAGATCAGTGGTAGGTACCTGATCGAGCAAATCTTTGGTACACGAGCTGTTAAAAAGGGTCAGCCCGATAATGAACGAGAAGACCAGTATTTTTGAAGTTATTTTTTCCATGTCATTCTATTTTAGATTCCAATGTTAATACCAAGTGAGAACGATTTATTCAGCGGATATGCATCACTGGCATGTGCTCTCTTTTCAGGATCTAAGCCGCGGTATTTGGTAAATGTGGTCAGGTTCTCAGCCGATCCGTAGATACGAACAGTTTCGATACCAATTCTGATCAGCAGATTCTTTGGAAGAGTGTATCCCATTTGAACGTTCTTTAAACGCAGGTAACTCAGGTCATCAAGCCAGAAAGTGGTTTCTTCACGATTGGCGTTTCCACCCAAACGAGGCCACTCGCCCTGACGGTTTTCAACACTCCATGGTTGTTCCCAATGGCTCCATGTTGAAGCGTAACGCTGTGCACTGAAGTTCACGTTGTTGAAAATGTTGAGCCAGTAGTCTTTACGCCCGGCAGCTCCCTGAAGAAGTACATTCATGTCAAATCCTTTCCATGCAACACTGGTGTTGAATGCAAAGTTGGTGGTTGGCCGGTCACGTTGAACATGCGGATATGCTTTTCTGTCATTACCGTCAATACGTCCGTCACCATTAAGGTCTTTGCGCAGGATGTCTCCCGGTGAAGCTCCCTGAGGGGTTGCATTGTAAACATCTGCCCATGTTTGTGCAATGCCCATATCTTCGTAGGTGTAAAGAAAATGGTAAGGCATATTCAGGAATACCCAGCCTCTTCCAAGAAATTCATTCCATTCTTCGAGTACTGTTGTGTTGTATGAACCATTCAGGTTAAAACTGTAATTAAAATCGCGGATTTTGTCTTTCCATGTGAAATTTCCTTCAATACCACGGTTACGCATATCTCCGATATTTTTACGCGGTGCTGTGTATGCTCCGGTTAAAAGAATTGACATTTCCGATGGACGGTTCATCCCGGACGTTAAGCGGTCGTAATAGTCTATTTCAGCAGTCAACCGGTTTTTCATGAATCCAAGATCCAAACCAATATTTAATACACTGGTTGTTTCCCATGAAAGTTCAGGGTTTACCATTTTTTGGTTTACCAGTCCTAAAGCAATATTTCCGCCAATCATGTAGTGGTTGGCAGCAAGTGTTTCCTGTTGTTCGTAACGTCCAACACCGCTGTTGTTACCCAGTCCTCCGTATGAAGCACGAAGTTTTCCGCTCGAAAGCCATCCTTCCAGAGATGAGCGTAGAAAATTTTCTTCAGTAAAACGCCAGCCTACTGCTGCTGACGGGAAGAAACCAAACTGTCTTCCGGGGAGGAATTTGGATGATCCGTCGTAACGGAAATTCACTTCTAGCAGGTATTTGTCGAATGCCGCATAATTCAAACGACCAATGTAGGACTGAAGTCCTTCGGTACTTGAATTACCGCCAGCTCCCTGTGTCGTTCCTGAAAGGGCTGCATCAATTTCATGAAGGGAAGGATGCAAACGGTCGGTACGTGAACTTGTTTGAGACCTGCCATACCAGTATTCTTCGCCATAAACAAACAATGCACCGATATCATGGTTTCCGGCAATGGTTGTTTGGTAGTTTAACCTCCCGTTTAATTGTGTTTTGTAACCGGTATTGGTATAATTGGCAACTCCGGCATTCGTTCCAACATAAACACGTGAGCCAAATGTATTGGTTTGGAAGTTGAACGAACGGTTTGGAATAGCTGCTGTATAACGGAACTGGTTGTAATAATTCAACGCATAATCAATCCGTGCTGTTAATCCTTTAATCGGCGTCCAGTCCCAATACATGCTGGTATTGGCTTCCTGACGATTCTGGTAGTTCAGGTTATTTACATAAACTGTGTAAGGATTGTAAGCCTGAGGGTCTTCGTTGTATGCCATTACACCACCGTAATTTCCTGATACCGGATCGTAAGGTGTCATTCCTGAAATGGCATACTGAAGGTCGAATCCTGCAGTATTGGTTGCATCATCATCCGTAAATCCATCAGCAAGAGCGTAAGTATATTTCGACCAGTCGCCGGCGAATTTGGCGCCAACATTCATGTTGTCGCGTACTTTGTAATCGTAATTAAAACGTGCATTGTAGCGTGAATAATCGTTGTTTATCTGAAGGCCTTTTTCGTCCATCATCCCAACGGAAATAAAGAAGTTCGATTTTTCATTTCCTCCTGAAGCCGAAAGATTGTGGTTCTGAACCTGACCATCGCGCATCAGCACATCCCACCAATCGGTGTTTGGGTAACGCAAAGGGTCAATCATTCCGAGAGCCATCCACTGGTCGATGGTACCATCTTTAAATACATAATTTGAGCGTAGTGTATTTGTTGCTGCCTGTCTCTGGTGAATGGTCAGTGCGCGGGGATAATCGGCCATAAACTCATAAGCTTTGGTCGGATGTTCCAGCGCAAAGGTGCTTGAATAGTTGATCCTTGTTTTATCCATTCCTTTTCCTGATTTGGTTGTTATCAGAATAACACCGTTGGCAGCACGTGAACCGTAAACAGCCGATGAAGTCGCATCCTTCAAAACCGAGATACTTTCGATGTCGTTCATGTTCAGCCGGTTGATGTCAACATCAGGCATCCCGTCAACTACCACCAAAGGATTGGCATTGTTAACAGTTCCCAAACCGCGGATAAGCAGCGAAACATCGTTTTTTCCGGCCATGCCCGAGTTCTGGTTTACTGCCAAACCTGGAATCAATCCGTTCAAACCCGATGAAACATTGCTCAGCGTACGGCTGGTGATTTTTTCGTCGATTTTAACTGCAGAAACAGCACCGGTCAGATTTACTTTTTTCTGGGTACCGTAACCAATCACAACCACTTCGTCAACGCCCACAGTTTCATCCTGAAGCACAATTTCGAACGTTGTTTTTCCTGAAATTGCCACTTCCTGTGAGAGCATCCCAACGAAGGAAAAGACCAGAGTTTGTGCATTTTCAGGAACACTCAACCGGAAATTACCATCGTTGTCGGTAATAGTTCCGGTGGTGGTTCCTTTCACCACAACCGAAGTTCCGGGAATGGAACTGCCGTTTTTATCCTTAACGGTTCCCGAAACGCCTTTTTGCTGTTCAACAGGAATCGGTGCGACCGTTGATTTTTTAATTACTACCACCCGGTCATCAATTTCATACGAAAAGCCGTTTGGAATCAGAATTTTGTTCAGAATATCTTCCAGTTTGGCATCTTTCACCTGAATGGACACCGAAGGTACGTCCTTGAGAAGGTCAGACCTGTAAAGGAAGTAGAACTTACTCTGTTCTTCAATTTTCTTCAGAACCTGTTCGATACTGCTGTTTTCAAGCCTTAATACCAGATTGGTCTGTTGAGAGTAAACACTTGCCGATACCTGCAACAGGCTCAGCAACAAAAAGAATACAGTTATCCTCATCATAAGGAATAGTTTTTTCCACCCGTGCCAACGGATAGAGTTACATCGCTTTTTTTTCATAGATTTGTACTGTAAGTTAATACACATTATTATTTTACTACAATCAGGGTGGGGAATGGTGCGAACATTTCCCGCCTTTTTCTTTTCTATTGGATGGTTATCGTATTGTTTTCAATATTAAAACTCACTTCATTGGTCTTTTCAATTTTTGCCAGTATATCACCAAAATCGGCATAACGCTCCAGATTTCCGGTAAACATTAATTTCTTGTCTCTTTCATTTGAGAAAACGACTTGCACATCGTACCATTTGGAAAGTGTACCCATTATTTCTTCCAGAGGCTGCTCCCTAAAAACAAAACGTCCATCTTTCCACGCAACATACTGATTGATATCTACAGTCCTTTTTTGAATCTGATTGTTGTCGGAATTTAAGATGCTCTGCTCATTTGGTTTCAGTGTCAGTTTTATTTGCGGGTTATTACTCATCGAAACTTCTACATTACCCTCTACAAGAGTTGTATATATGTTTTGATTTTCAGGATAAGATGAAACGTTGAATTGTGTGCCAAGTACTTTGATACTCTGATTTCCGGAGTTTACAATAAACGGGATTTTTATGTTTTTCGTTACCTCAAAATAAGCCTCCCCTGTGAGTTCAACGCTGCGAACATCGGCTGCAAACTGAACCGGAAAGCGAAGGGTGGTTTCTGAATTCAGCCACACTTTTGTGCTGTCTGATAAAATAAGGAAATATTCGCCGCCACGCGGAATTTTCAGGGTATTGTATTTTATTTCTGTTGAAAGTGCGTTTTTGCTTGAGTATTCCAGCGAGTTGCCGGTATTTTTAATCTCCGTTCCATCGGCATCAGTAAAAGTATTTTCATCTGAAGTTAGATCATGTTCAGTTCCGTCAGCAAGAATCAGCACAGCCTTGTTACTGCCTGGCACAATCGATTGCACCTGTTGCTCAACTCCAATGATTTCGGGATTAATTTCAAGTTTTAAAAACTGAAAATAAATAAGGAACAGAATGCTGGCTGCGATACTGGTGATTGCAATTATTCGGGTATTCCGGGCAGGAGAAAAAATGCCGGCTTTACGATGAATGTTACGGAGCGCTTTTTTTAATTCGGCAGGTGAATTGGCAAATTGAGAGCCATTGGTGTAATAATTAAGGGCGCTATCGAAGTATTTACGATGAGCGGTGTTTTCAGACAACCATTGTTTCAAAAGAGTTTCTTCTTCCTCAGAGGTCTGATTGTGGATTTTTTTCCAGATGATCTCAAAATCGATGTTTTGATTCAGTTCCGTCATGTTAGTTTTAGTCAAGTTATACCCATGACACGCAGCCTCAGAAAAAGGGTGACAGAAATTGAAAATATTTTCAGGAAAATTAAAAGAAGAACCGCAAGGAGCTGCTATCCAGCAATATTTTGCGCATTTTTTCCTTTGCCCGTCGAAGTTGTGTTTTTACGGTATTTTCCGAAATCTGGTTGATCTCGGCAATATCATGTATCTTTCTTCCGAACATGTATTTCTGTTTGAACAACTCGCCCATTTGCGGAGGAAGCTGGGCAATGGCATCCTGCACTTTTTTTATAATTTCCAGATCGACCCAGCCAGATGAATCGTCCTCGTTTAACAAGGCTTCCAGGTAAAGAATTTTATGCTTGTCCTGAACATTGATATCGCGAAGGTGGTTGAGGCAGCGGTTTTTTACCGATTGATAGAAATACGATTTAAGCGAAAGCTGAATGTCTATTTGATTCGTTTTTTCCCAAAAGTGAATAAAAAGGTTTTGTACAATGTCTTCGCAGGCATGTTTGTCGAAGAGGAAACCTTCGGCATAACGTGTCAGGTGCGGGTAATACTCATAGAACAGCACTTCAAAAACCTTTCGGTTCCGGTTTCTGATTTCGCCCACCAATATCTTGTCTTCAACCTTCATCGCTGTTTTTAGTACTTTGCAAAGCTGTACAAATTTTAAAGATTAAACCAGCTTTTTACAATTGTTTCATAGTTGTTTTCGTTTATATGCCTGAAAATGTTTTCCTTAGGATAATAAGTATAATCGGCTGCATATACTTCGTAATTAGCTACAATGTCCTTTAGTGCTTCAATGAACAACTCAACTTCATGTTTGGTTGTAGTTGGGTGCAGCGACCATCTTACCCAGCCAGGTTTTAACGACAAATCGCCCTGATTTATCCTGCTTGTTATTTCATCGGATAGTTCATGGGTCACTTCAAGCAAAATGTGGCCGTAAGTTCCGGCGCATGCGCAACCGCCCCGAACCTGAATTCCATACAAATCGTTCAGCAGTTTTACCAACAGGTTGTAATGAATTTTTGCTACAAAAAATGAAATGATACTCAGGCGGTCGCGATGCTTGTCATCCATAATTATCACCTCCGGAATTTGGTCAAGTCCCTTAAAAGCCAGTTCCAGTAATTCATTTTCGCGTTGGTGGATATTTTCGACACCCATTTTCTCTTTAAGCCGGATGCAAAGTGCCGTGCGAATCGTTTGCAAAAAACCGGGAGTTCCGCCGTCTTCCCTTATTTCAATGTTGTCAACATATTTGTATTGCCCCCACGGATTGGTCCAGTCAACCGTTCCGCCGCCAGGCTGGTCAGGCACCGTATTGTGGTACATCGACT
>JAUYEQ010000154.1 GCA_030691295.1 Bacteroidota bacterium | reverse complement strand
CAGCAAATCCAACCAACTTCTGATCAGCGCTTTGATTGCAACTGCAGCATTGGTTCTGATCTTCCTGTTAAGCATTCATCGCAAACCAAAAAGCAATTAATCCTGAATGTTTGCCCACTGCTTTTGAATAAACTCTATATTTACAACTCATTTTTTCTGAAAAAGATAAAACCATGGAGCGGATTGCCATTTTTCCGGGGTCATTTGATCCGTTTACTGTTGGGCACGAAAGCATTGTAAAACGAGCCATTCCGATGTTCGACAAGATTATTATCATGATCGGATACAACTCCAGTAAACGTTCATTTTTCCCGATTGAAAAAAGAGAGAAGTGGATCAGTGAAGTTTTCAAAAATGAGCCCACAGTTTCAGTGGAATGTTATCAGGGACTGACCGTAGATTTTTGCAAGAAAGTGAATGCCGGTTATATTCTCAGAGGTCTGCGCACTTCCGCAGATTTTGAATTTGAGCGGGCCATTGCCCAGGTAAACAAAATGATGCACCCAAAAATCGAATCGGTTTTTCTGCTGACCACTCCCGAACATACACCGATTAATTCGACCATCGTTCGCGACATTATTTCACATGGCGGCGATGCAAGTAAGTTTCTTCCGGCTGCATTAAACATGTCGGAATTTAAAAAGGAAGAATAGTGAACTTCAAAATCATGAAAACCGCTTTTGTCATTTTGTGCCTGTTCATAGCCGGAAATGGCATTGCTGCGACTGTAAAAATCACCGGAAAAGCTGCGGAATATGCGCAAAATTCAATCGAACTGAACAAGTTTCACGATAACATTTCAGAAGAAACTATCAAATTGGGCGACATCAGGTTCAATTCTGAAGGAGTTTTCGAACTTGAAGTTGAACTTGCTGAAACCACTTTTTGCTTTGCTGATTTTGATGGCTATCACGGAATGATCTATCTCGAACCCGGCAAGTCGTATCAATTGGTATTTCCACCGAAGCGCAAATTAACCGACGCACAAAAACGGAATCCATTTACAAAACCTGATCCTGTTTGGTTTGGAATTATAAATCCAGATGACAACGATCTGAATGTTTTGATCCAGCAATTTGAAACGGCATATGCAAAATATGAAAATCAGTTTTTCGACCAGATATTTATTAACAAATCGGGTGCATTGGTCGATTCGGTAAAGATGATGCTTGGCCGGGAATTTCCCAAAACCGGCATTCAGCTTTTCGAATCCCACAAAATGTTCAGGAACGCCAACCTTGAATTTGCCCTCCATCAGGGAAAAGCTGACATTTTCAAAGAATCCTATTTCAGGAAAACCAAACCGGTTTACAACCTGGCAGCCTATTCAAATTTATTTAATCAGGTTTTTCCTGATTATTTCAGCTTTCTGGACAACTCGTCTCACGATCGTGAGATCAGGAACATGATCAATACCGCAAAATTGCAGCAACTGGATGATTATTTTCAAAAGAAATTGCTTTTCAACCGGGAATTGGCTCATTGGATTTTACTGAAGTCGCTGAAAGATGCTTATTACAATAAAAACTTCAACAAAGCAGCGATTCTGAAAATGCTCGATCAGGTGAAAATTGCAGGATGGAGCAGCTACGAACAAAGAACGGCACAATTGATCCGGGCAAAACTTACCTACCTGACAAGCGGAACCACTCCACCAAAAATTAATCTCAAAGATTTGGCAGGACGTACAGTCCGCTTTTCAGACTATCCCGGCACCTATATTTATTTGCATTTTACCGATCCGAAGAATACCGTCTGCCGCCAGCATCTGGATGTATTAAAAAAGATTGCGGTTCAGTACAAAGAAAAACTTATCATCATCAATGTATTACGGGAAGGTGCAGGCTTTAAGAACGAATCAGGCTGGGCAGGGATATTTGCAACTACTGACAACAACCCGGAATTAACGTACAAGGTAAAAACCTATCCAAATTCGTTCCTGATCGGGAAAGACGGAAAATTACTGCTTTCGCCTGCCCCAAATCCGATCGACGGACTCGACAGGCAATTGGGACAGATCTTAAAAAGTGACCATTTCAAAGAGATGAAGAAAACAAGTGGCCAGAATGTCAGATAAGAGGAATTGTTTTTGTCAGAAATTCGCACAAGCTTAAATATGTATTTTGCAATACTTTGTCGATTTCGTTCAAAGAAATCCACCTTACTTCTTCAATATTTTCCTCCGATTGCGGTATCAAGGTTTGATCATCGTCACAACTCATCAGGAACCATTTTGTTTCTTTCAGCACCAGATTGTCCGGAAATCTCAG
>JAUYEQ010000388.1 GCA_030691295.1 Bacteroidota bacterium | reverse complement strand
GGACATTAAAGATATTTTGCAGGCTTACCTCTGGCGTTGGGAAATTGAAGTCGACTTTCGTTTCGTGAAGAAAAGACGCTGCTTGGATGTGGTCAGGCTCAGGTAAGGAACCCAAACTCGGCAGAAAGCCTTCCCGGATTTGTCGCGGCCATGTATGGTTTGTTGCATCGGGCAAGCCATCGGGCAACAGCAAACCCAAAAATGTTAATGCTCCCAAGACCAAAATGGTATAAAAAGGTGGATGCAAAACGCATAACAACAGGCGACTTATTGAACAACCTGCGAGCTCAATTATGGGCAAAAGCCACTGAATTGAATTTCTCCGACTTGGTGAATAATCAGATAAATACACGAAGCCTCAGAAATACATTAAACTGCAATGGGTCCGCTGCTTTTTACATGAGAAATTAGCCAAACTCCAGAATGGGGCTTACGCCCCATTTTTTTGTTCGCTTAGGTTTTTTCTGTGGTTTACGATATGGTAAAACAACACGTTACATTTAGAAATCTGATACTAATAAAATTCAAAAAAAGATAATAATTTTCAATTTAGCTAAAATACCCGTCCAGATATTCCTTCGTAAGTTTTTCTTTCGGATTATTGAAGAATTCGTATGCCGGACCTGCCTCGATTACCTCGCCCAGGTACATAAATATTACATAGTCGGCTATTCGTCTTGCCTGACGGAGCGTATGGGTAACCAGTACAATCGAATACTGATCTTTCAACTTGACGAAAAGTTCTTCTATTTTTTTACTGGAAAACGGATCCAATGCAGATGTTGCCTCGTCGCCCAGTATAATTTCAGGCTTAACAGCCAAACCACGCGCCAGACAAAGCCGCTGCTGCTGCCCGATGGATAAACTGGTTGCCGGAGACTTCAGCCGATCTTTCACCTCTTCCCACAATCCGGCTTCCTTCAGGTATTTTTCAACCATGATTTTTAGCGTTTGCTTTCTCCTGATTCCGTGAATCCTCGGTCCGTAGGCAACATTATCGAAGATTGACATGGGTAGTGGGCATGGACGTTGAGATAGCAATCCCATTTTTTTTCGGATATTTTCAACTTCTACACCTTTACCGTGAATATTTTCACCATCGACCAGCACATCGCCATCAATCTTTACATCGATAGAATTCTGAAGCAAACGGTTGAAGGTTTTTAGCAAGGTGGTTTTTCCACATCCTGAAGGGCCAATGATACAGGTAATCGCCTTGTCAGGAATATCCAGACTTACATTTTTCAGAATGTGGTTTTTTGTCAGGTAAACATTCAGGTTCCGCACACTAATATGAGGTTTGTGTTTGGTGAAAATACTTTCAGCATCAACTTTATTCCCATTGAGGGAGACTGTTTTTACCTGCAATTCCTCTGTGGGTGAATCGATGAATTTTTCTACCCGAAGCAAATTCTGTATCATATCTTGTTTTTTGAAAATTTACGACTAAAATAACGTCCTCCTAAACTCAGGAATAAAACGATACCTGTTAAAATGAGAGCTGCAGCATAAGCCCTGTCCTGAACTTCAGCTATTGGACTGCTTAGCTGGAAGAAGATAGCCAGTGGCAAAGTTGCAACCGGTTGCGAAAGAGAGGTTGGAATACTATCGGTATAACCGGCTGTAAAAAGCACAGAAGCCGCATCGCCAATACCACGGCCAACAGAAAGAAGGACAGCAGTAATAATTCCGGGCGCCACCTGACGCAGGATGACTTTGATCATTTCAGAACGGGTTGCACCCAACGAAAGTGCTGCGTCTTTCATTTCTTTGGGAACACGTCTGACTACTTCGTCAATTGAACGGATCAGAATCGGGATGATAAGAAAAGTTACTGCCAGAATACCGGCAAGTAATGACGACCGTAATCCAAGATAAACCATCAGGGTAAATCCAAACGCGCCGTAAACGATTGATGGTATTCCGAACAAGACATCGAATGTCAAACGCGTAAACTGCGCCAGTTTTGACTTTTCAGGCAAATAAAGATTGATGTACAAAACGATAGGAAGACTGAAACTCAATCCCAAAGTAATTGATCCGATCACAATGTACAACGATCCAATAATCGCGTTCAGCAAACCACCTTCCTTGCCAATGTAAAATCCGCCACCCGGAATTTTGGAAACCATGTCCCAACTCATTGCCGGAAGCCCCCTTTTGACAACTGCGAAAATGATCATCAGAAGAGATACAACAATGACCAGCGTGGCAGCCATCATCAGCCCTTTGAATATCTTTTCCTCTAATTTTTTTATTCTGAAATGTTTCATAGTGCAAAATTCTTTTCAATCCGGATTAAAACCAATCGTGAAATAGCATTAAAAGCAAGGATTATTACAAATAAGAGCAAGGCTGAAAGCATAAGTGCCGCATCGTACATCGGGATCGACATCATTTCGCCATAATTGTTTGCAATAAGTGCAGGCAACGGATAGGCAGGATCAAAAAGATTTTTTGGCACTTCCGAGACATTTCCGCAGACCATCAGCACGGCAATTGTTTCGCCAAAGGCACGCGAAAGAGCCAACACCACAGCAGCTGCCAGTCCCGGAAACGATTTGCGCAAAACTACTTTTTTGATGGTTTGCCAGTTGGTCGCACCCAATGAAAGTGAAGCTTCGCGCAATCCGCCGGGCAAGGCATCGAAGATTTCAATAAATACAGAAATCATCAATGGAATGATCATGATGGCCAGTACAATTCCACCGGCCAGCACGCTATATCCGGTTGAAAACTCGACAAAATGTGGAGCAAGTGTTTCTGATATAAAAGGCACCACCACTAAAATACCCCAAACGCCATAAACTACCGGCGGAATTCCGGCCAGCACATCGATCATCGGAAAAACTATTTTTTTTACATGTGGATGGGCATATTCCGAAAGGTAAATTGCAGCTAGTAAACACAATGGCAGCGAAAGAAATATAGCGAGTCCGGTAACCCACAAGGTTCCCATGATGAAAGGGAAAAAACCAAATTCTCCCTTTAATGGCCGCCAGCTTTCACCGGTCAAAAGAGCCCACAATGATTGCTGATCCAAAATCGGCACCGATTTCAAATACAGGCTGATGCCGATGATGACAGCAAATGACAAAGAAATCAGTGTCAGGAAAAGCATTGAATTCCTGAGCACCAATTCCTTTATCTGGCGGTATTTATTGTATCGAATTTTATCCATCTACTTTATTTTTTCAAATCCTTCGGCCAGTTTTTCTTTCGAAAGATTTATATACCCGCTGTCGAACACATATTTCTGACCTTCGGTGAGCGACCACCGAATGAATTCAACAAGCTCCTTTTTTACCGGTTTTTTTAATGTTACAAAATACAGGTCGCGTGCCGGTGGCGAAGGATATTTGCCGGATGCAATAGCGTTGACGATTTCATCCATCGTATTGTAAAAATTTTCATCCGGATCAATTTTTCCGTTGTTGTTGATGTCCAGTGGAAGTACTTTAATACCGGGATTGGGTTTTTTAGTTTTCGCATCGTAGGCATAGCCAATATTATTATAGGCAATTCCTGAAGGATCTTTCGACACGGCCTGTGCCAAACCTGGATCACCAAAAACGCCCACACCCAGAAGGTCTTCCTGCTTTTTCCCCAGATATGCGGCCCAGGTTTCGGCAGCGCCACAGGCGTCGGAGCGGGTATAAATACGAACTGGAACTGCACTTTTTGTACCGAGCGCCTGTCCCCAGGTTTTGGTCTTGCCCGTTATGAAGATGTTAACAGCAGCTTCACGATCCAGTCCAATTGTAAGGATGTCTTTGATATTAGGG
>JAUYEQ010000376.1 GCA_030691295.1 Bacteroidota bacterium | reverse complement strand
TAACTTTCAATATGAGTGAAAAGGGATACGAAGGTTTGGTGAGTGGGAAAAAGGTCTATATAGCAATTGCATCAGGAGGAATTTATTCTGAAGGTGTTATGCAACCATACGATTTTGCAGGTCCTTATTTAAAAGCGATTCTTGGTTTTATTGGTATAACTGATGTAAGTATCTTTAGAGTGGAAGGAACAGCCATACCCGAATTTAAAGATGGGGCTTTGGGGAAGGCAATTGACAGCATTGTTCTATAAGTAAATTTTGGTGCAAATGGATAGGACTCACAAATGTAAAATTTGTAAGTCCTTAATTTTCAAGAGCGGGAAACGAGGCTCGAACTCGCGACCCTCAGCTTGGGAAGCTGATGCTCTACCACTGAGCTACTCCCGCTTATAATTGATGATTGATGATTGATGATTTTTTGATCGCTCAAAAATAACAAAACAAATCTTTGAGCAGTTAACTTCAGTATTGTTTATTCAACTTCTTTTGAAACTATTGTATTCACAATGAAAATCATCGTTTGACCGTTGTTTCTTCCGTCTCCGGACTTTCGACTTCGGTCGTTACCTTCCTATAATTCAAAATTGAAACCCCTATTCAACAAATCTTCGTAATTCTTTGGTTCGAAACGATAGTACCATGCACCTTTACGTGACGATTCTTTTTCCTTTTCTTCCAGTTTTTCCAGCAAATTCATCGATAAAAGTTTCCGCCTGAAGTTCCGCTTGTCGAGGGTTTTGTTGTAGATTGCTTCGTACAAGCCCTGTAACTGCGGAATGGTAAATTTATCGGGCAGCAACTCGAATCCGATTGGCTGCGTTCTCGCTCTGACCTGCAGCTTTTTTAATGCCCGGCCAACCATGGCAGTATGATCAAAAATGAGCCGGGGCATCGATGAAATAGGGACCCAGGTTGCTCCGTGTGTTTTTACCAATTCGAGGTCGGATGCATTGATTTTGATAAGCGCGAAATAAGCTACTGAAAGGATGCGCGCGCCCGGCTCGCGGTCGAGTTCTCCAAATGTGTAAAGTTGTTCCATATACACATCAGAAAGACCGGTGAGCTGATGCAAAATACGTTTTGCGGCTGTATCAATGGCTTCGTTGTTTTTCAGAAACCCGCCCATCAGTGACCATTCTCCTTTTGCCGGTTGAAAATTTCTTTTCAGCAACAGTACTTTTAGCTCCCGGCCATCTTCATCGTATCCAAAAATGATGGAATCGACAGCAACGTGGAATTTTTCGTGTTCTTGATAGTAAGGCATGGGCGCGGTTATTCCGGCAAAGGCCAGTCTGATGTTTCTTTGTTACGCAAATAAGTTTCAATGTGGCGGTCTTTCTTCGCTTCGTAAATATCTGAGATGGTCAGGATAATTCCTGTCTCTTCCACATTGCCAAAATGATCGTTGATCACAGTACCGAAAGTTTTCATCGATGGACTAAGGTTCATGTACGAATTGATCAATGGAGGAATGTTCTCGCCAAATTCACGAACTTTTTGTGAAAGGATTTTATAGTCTTCCTTGTACGATCCGCCATCAAATGTTTTTTCCATTTCGGCCATGTCTATTCCCAAATCCATTGGGTGAATAGGGGTTACCAAATTTTCATGGTCGTTAAAATATTTCTGGAAGAAATACATGATCAGATTGCGGGCCTGTGTGTGAAAGTGGGTGTACATGGTCACTTTCCCGAAGAAATATTTCATTTCCGGATGGTCAACAATCAAAGCGCCAAGTCCGTCCCATAAATTATCAAGTGCAAACAATGCTTTTGCCCCTGCCTTACTCGATTGATAATGTGGCTGAACAAACGAACGACCCAATTCAAGGGTATATGGCAAGTAATCTTTGATGAATTTTTCGGAAAAATTGAAAAGATGTGTAGTAGCAAGACGCACAATCCCGTTTTTGTCAACCGGAACGTCTTTACACAAAATATATCGGTATCCTCCAATAATTTCAAGCGCCTGTGGGTCCCAAACAATCAGTTGTTTGTAAGGATCGTCGCAGGTATCGTATTCGTCAATATCCACTTCATCTCCCATGCCGCCACCTGCATCCCGGAATGTTAATTCTCTTACCCTTCCAATTTCAAGCATTACATTTGGCGAATCCTGATGGGTAATAATATAAATTTCGTTATCGCCTTTGTTCGTCTTCCTCATCAATTTGTCCGGTGTCAATTCAGCCAGCAAGGCTTCCTTTGGCACTGGTGCAATTATATCCTTCATACGATATCTGATATTTTTATTGAGGTACAAAACTAAAAAAAAACTATCAGAATTGGTTTTGTCAACCAATTAATCTTAGAGTCAAGCATCAATTGGTAATTTATACACAATGTCCCTGACTTCCGCAGCCCATTGATCCAATGTTTTGCTCTTGTCAAAGTGCTTATACGATATTGGTTTCCCGAACGTTATAGTAAATTTTTGATTTTTGTGCCTGAAAGTTTCATCGGCCAGATAGAACATTTCAAGGTTCCATTTAAATTTGAAAAAAGAACGAAAATTTGCCAGCCGGTAAAAGAAATCCGAATTTCGTCCACTTACGTGCACTGGTATTACATCACGCTGAAATTCAATTGATTTAGCAATGAAATGCTTTTTCCATTCAAAGTCCTGAATTTGACCCTTGATCATTCGCGAAGCAAATCCTGAAGGAAAAATAAGAATTTGCTTGTCGGAAGAGTATGCTTCATGAAGTTGTCTTAGTACTTCTTTGGGCAGGCCACCATGCTTGTTCAACGGAACAAAAACCGGGCGGAGTTGCGGAATATTCATCAAAACATCGTTTACCAATGTATTAACTTCGCCCAGTACATTATAAACTGTGTTCATTATCAGAAAGGAGTCGAACCCACCCAGCGGATGGTTGGATGCAAAAATATAGCGTCCGGATGTCGGGATGTTTTCAATTCCGTTAATGGTTTGATGAACGTTAAAATGTTTCACCATGCTGTTGGCGAATTCAATTCCTCTTTCGTTGCCGTGATTTGTCAGGATTTCGTTTATTTCATCGATGTGCATGATGCGGTTGATGTACCGGTAAACAAACCCGGGCAGCTTTTTAGCAAGTCTCGGATTCTTTTTCAGGAATACTTCCCTAATATTTATCAGTTTAACCGGCTCTTGATTTTCAACATTCATTGGATGCATTTTAAAAGGAATGCGAAAATATAAAATAATTGATTTTTTTTAAGCATTTCAAAGTGATTTATTAACGATTATTTACAATTGTGGATAAATATTAAAATACAGTTATACAATATTTTACATACAGATTGTGTTATTTATACACAGTTTATCAACAGCTTGCTAACAATTTAAGCAACAAAAGAATGTGACTGAAATAGACTGAAAGTGGAAGAGAGTGACTAATTGCGAATGATTTTTCCTACTTTTACAGTTAAAATAAAGGTACTTGAAAAAATGAATTTCTCAGCAGAAAAAGAAGCAACCTTCGATGAAAAAGGAAGGGTCGTTTTGCCAGCTGATTTCAAGAATGAAATGGGCGGAAAAATTCCCGGTGGCCAGATGGCTGTCGAGCTTGATCCGTATGAAAAGTGCCTGAATATTTATCCAATGGCTGAATGGGAAACCAGGATAGCGTTTATCAAGTCGAAACTTAATCGGGACAATAAAGAACACAGCCGGGTGCTCGATTCGTTTTACCGGAAATTTAAAATCGTTCCGATTCCCGATACATGCAGGATGAACATTCCGAACAACTTTCTGGAGAAGGTCGGAATAACCAAAGAGGTAGTATTTACAGGGCAGGGTGATCGCATCAGGCTTTGGGATGCAGCTGAGTACGGACGATATGTTGATTCGTTTGATGACTATGAAAGTAATTACGCACGATTGTTTGGAAATGAAGAGGTATAACAGTGGAAAGAGCATATCACATACCGGTTTTGTTGAACGAGAGTGTCAACGGATTGGAAATTAAGGAGAATGGCGATTATGTTGACGTTACTTTTGGTGGCGGTGGTCATTCACGCGAAATTTTCAGCCGTTTAAAATCGGGACGCCTTTTTGCTTTCGATCAGGACGAAGATGCCGCAGCGAACATTATTCACGACGACCGCTTTTTTTTCATCAGGCACAATTTTAAATACATCCGAAATTTTTTAAAATATTATCAGGTCGAAAAAGTCGATGGCATTCTGGCCGACCTGGGCGTTTCGTCGCACGATTTTGATGTGGCAGAAAGAGGATTTTCCTTTCGTTTCGATGGAGATCTCGACATGCGGATGAACCGCGATTCGTCGCAAACAGCCGCCGATATTGTTAATGCCTATCCTGAAATACAACTTCGTACAATCTTCCGCGAATATGGCGAGATCGACAATGCCGGACGGTTAGCGCGTCAACTGGCAGAAGCCCGCAACAACAAACCTGTTAAAACCATCGATCAATTCAGGGAAGCCATTGCACCATGCGTACCACGCCTTCAGGAAAGTAAATACCTGGCAAAAGTGTTTCAGGCATTGCGCATCGAAACAAATAAGGAGATGGACGTATTGCGCGAATTTCTGGAACAAAGCATCGAATTGCTGAAACCGGGCGGCCGGTTGGTGGTAATCACCTATCATTCGCTTGAAGACCGGATGGTGAAAAATTTTATACGTTCGGGCGATATGTCGGGCAAGCAGGAGCAGGATTTCTTCGGAAATGTTGATTCTCCCCTGCTGGCCATCAACCGAAAGGTAATTGTTCCGGGAGAAGAAGAACTTGACCGGAACCCGAGAGCCCGCAGTGCAAAATTGAGAATCGCAGAAAAGAAAGCATGACAGAAAAAAAAGAAAAAACAGGCAAGCGAATTTCTAAGGCAGATTTGAAAAGTGTACTTGGGGGTACCATTTTGGCCAGCGAAAAAGTGACGAAACAGTTGCCATTTGTAATTTTCATCGCTTTTCTGGGTATCGGCCTGATCACAAACCGCTACTGGACTGAAAAAACAATCCGGAAAATGGATATGGTGAGAGATTCATTAAAGGAGTACAAAGCAGAATCGGTGATTCACGAAACGCAGTTGATGTACATTAACCGCCCTTCGGAAGTCACAAAAAAAGTGATTGAACGGAAGATTGACTTGGTGGAGCCTCTTGAACCGGCAAAGAAAATTATAATCAAGAAAACAGATAATAAATAATGGAAATCAGGAAAGCCATAACCATACGATTCGGCATCATCTATTTTTTGATTGCCATGTTCGGACTTGTTATAATTGGCAGGATTCTCATTATTCAGAATGTGGATACCGAAAAATGGCAACAGATAGCAAAAGACCTGAGAAACAATACAACCGATATTTGGGCCAAACGTGGTAACATTTGTGCCGACGATGGCAGCATTTTATCGACATCGGTTCCCTATTACGAAATCAGGATGGACATGAAGGCGCCGCGTGTGCAGCAAGTATTTGAAAAGGAATCGGATGCGATGGCCGAAGAGTTGTCAACATTTTTCGGTTTCTCCAAAACTGATTTCAAAAAGCGGCTACAAGTAGCTTTCGACAAAGGAAATCGTTGGTTTCTGGTCAATCCGAAACAACTCGATCACAATAAATTTCAGGAATTCAGGCAGCTTAAATCCATGTCGCGCAGTCATTTCGGCTCTGGGTTGGTGGTTGTTACCGAAAACAAGAGAATTTTACCTCATGGCGATTTGGCAAGCCGAACCATTGGAGTTTTAAACAAGGGAGTTTTTGGCGGAATGCACGGTTACGTTGGCTATACGGGTGTTGAAGGATTATCAGAAAATTACCTGGCCGGTCAGAATGGGATGGCGCTGAAAAGAAATTACTCCGGAAGCTGGATAAATACTCCTCTGATAGCGCCAAAGGAAGGGAAAGACGTAATCACCACTATCAATGTCAACCTTCAGGATTACGCCCAGTCTTCTTTAGGTAAACAAATGGAAATCAGCCAGGCCGAATGGGGAACTGCCATCGTGATGGAAGTAAAAACCGGAAACATAAAAGCGATCGCCAATATGGGTCGTAAAAAAGACGGAACCTACGGCGAAACATACAATTTTGCTTTTGGCCATGCAGGTTGCAGCGAACCCGGATCAACCTTTAAATTAATGTCGATGATGGTAGCCATGGAAGAGGGTTATGTGGATACCATGGATATGTTTGATACCGGCCGTGGGGTATGGGAATACAAGCGGCAAAAGATGTTCGACAGTGATTACGACAAAGGTGGTCATGGTATGATCAGTATGAAACGCATTTTCGAACTTTCATCAAATATTGGAACAGCAAAAATTATCACCAAATTTTATGAAGGCCGGGAAAAAGATTTTATCGACCGGATTTACAGTTTTGGTTTAAACAAGCCACTCGGGCTTGGATTTCTGGGTGAAGCCAATCCGGAAATTAAATACCCGACCGATGCAAGCTGGTGGGGACCATCTCTGGCATGGATTTCACATGGTTATGAAATAAAGATTACACCCATTCAAACCCTTACATTTTACAATGCTGTGGCAAATAATGGGGTCATGGTAAAACCCAAATTCATTGAAGAAATCAGGGAAAATGGAATG
>JAUYEQ010000359.1 GCA_030691295.1 Bacteroidota bacterium | reverse complement strand
CGATGACGAACACCGATTTGGGCAAGTTCGTAAAACTTAGTACGCCTAAAATTATCAGTCTGCTGAATGAATTAAAGAATGAAGGAATGATTGAGGAACTCGGACAGGGAAGTTCAAGCGGAGGAAGACGCCCCAATTTGTATGGAAATAAAGAAGATGCCTTTTACATCGTGGGTATTTCGATCAATATTTACCAAACATCGGTAGCCATCTTCAACGCGAAAAACCAAAAAATTACCGGCGACCATATTCTCCCGCTCACCATTACTCACGGAATTTCCATCATAGATACGATCGTTCAGTTTACAGAAAATATCATTCAGGAAAAGCAGATCGCCAGGGACAAAATATGGGGAATTGGTATTGAAATGCCTGGTCTGGTTGATTCTGAAACCGGCATCAATAAAACTTACATGGTATCCAAACGACCTGTTGCCGAAGTTTTCAGGAAAAAATTCGGGATGGAAGTGCTGATTGAAAATGATGCCAAAACCCGCGCTTTCGCCGAACTTCGTTTTGGGGCTGCCCAATCGAAACGCAACGTGCTCACGGTTCACCTCGATTGGGGAATTGGGCTGGGCATCATCGTAAATGGCAAACTTTATAAAGGACGCGACGGATTTGCCGGTGAGTTCGGTCATTTGCCGATGGTCGATAATGGAATTTTATGCAATTGCGGCAAAACGGGTTGCTTGGAAACAATTGCTTCCGGAACAGCCATTGTTCGCATGGCCAAAGAAGGTTTGAAAGAAAAACGTTCGTCGTTGCTTGGTCAGTTGGTTGACAATGATCCGGAAAAAATCGAAATCAGAAGCGTTGTTCAGGCAGCCAACATGGGCGATCAGTTTTCGATTTCGATGCTTGCAAATGTTGGGCAGTGGCTCGGGAAAGGAATGGCTTATCTCATCCAGATTTTTAATCCTGAATCAATCATTCTGGGAGGCCAGATTTCGGAGGCCAGCCAGTTTATTCTTCCACCCATTCAGCAGGCGATCCATATTTTCTGTAATCCTGAATTGGGGAATGAAATTGAAATAAAAGTATCGGAACTTGGCAGTCAGTCAGGCATACAAGGCGTTGCAGCGCTGTTGCTCGAACGTGTTCTTGATAAAAAATAAGATAATTACATCTAAAAACTCATACAATGTTAACAAATCAATTTAGTCAGGTTGAAAAGATCTTTCTGCAACAGGCAGGAATTGACCAGATGACCACCAAAATGCCCTACATTACAGTTGAAAACTTTCCAAAGTTGGGTATGTTGGCTTCCCTCCGATTTCTCGAATGGATCACTGAAAATCCCAATGGGGTAATCAGCCTTCCAACCGGAAAAACATCGGAATATTTCCTGAAATACACTCATTTTTTTCTGGAAAACTGGGACAATAAAAAGGGGCAGGACTTGCTGAGTTCTTACGGACTTTCAGGAGTAAAAAAACCTGATCTGCGCGGACTTCAGTTTGTGCAAACAGATGAATTTTACCCGATTTCGTCGAAACAGCACAACAGTTTCTGCAATTATGTCGAGAACTATTACATAAATGGTTTCGGACTCGATCCGGCCAAGGCTTTGCTGATCAATTCAGATCAAATTATTTTGGCTGAAGGCAAAACATACAACGAGGTATTTCCGAATCTGACAATTGATTTGTCGCTTCGTTACCGCGACGCCAAATCACCGGTTGAAAAGCTTCAGCAAAAATCAATTCAACTGATTGACGACTGGTGTTCGGCGTATGAGCAAAAAGTACGCGAAAAGGGCGGCATCGGTTTTTGGCTCGGAAGTATCGGTCCTGATGGACACCTTGCTTTCAATACCAGAGGTTCCGATCATTTTTCGACCACCCGTTTAACAGCCACCAACTTCGAAACACAGGCAGTGGCAGCAGGCGATTTGGGCGGAATTGAAGTTTCGCGCAACCGGTTGGTTATTACCATCGGTCTCGAAACGATCACCTACAATCCTGATTCAGTGGTCATTGTTTTTGCAGCCGGTGAAGCAAAAGCCGATGTGATCAAAGATGCACTCGAAAATGAACCTTCCAATCAATATCCCGGAAGTTGCCTGCATAAACTACCAAACAGCCGTTTTTACCTGACCACCGGTGCTGCCGTGAAATTGACCGACAGCGTCGATAAATATTACCAAACCGGCGAATGGACACATCAGAAAACGGAACGTGCCATCATCGACCTTTGCCCGAAAATCAACAAATTCGGACATCGAATTACTGTGGAAGACCTGAAGGCTGACAGATATTGCAGTCTGATTCCAAACCTGGACGAAAATACGGTTCAATCGGTAATTGATTCTGTCACGGCAAAATTCAACAAGGGGATGGAACGCGAATCAAACCAGGTTTTTTATCATACCGGTCCGCACCACGACGATATTATGCTTGGAATTATGCCACACACCAACCGACAGTTGCGCGACGCCAGCAACAAGTTCCATTTTTCGGTACTGACTTCAGGATTTACGGCAGTGATTAACCAGTATGTAATAGATTTACTGACAGATACCCTTAACCTGATTAGCGATGGTAAAATACAGATGGTAAAATTTCCGGATTTCTTTGAAGAAGGATATAAATACAAATGGGACAAAGACATTTACCATTACCTCGACAGTGTGGCTGCCAACGATTCTGACGAGCAACGCCGCGGGGTTTGTCACCGTTTGGTACGTTCGGTTGTTGAGATTTGGAAGGTAAAAAGCGAGGAACAACTGATAATGACCATCATCAAAATTCTCGATAATTTACGCAACAGTTACGACGGAGGTAAAAATCCACCTGAAATTCAGAAGCTAAAGGGAATGCTACGTGAAATGGAAGAAGAGTTGGTCTGGGCTCATTTCGGCGTTCCGGTTGACAGTGTACACCACCTGCGTCTGGGATTTTACAAGGGTGATACTTTTACCGAGCAACCCGATGCAAACCGCGATGTGCAACCTATTCTCGAAGAATTCAGGAAATACAAACCAACTGTTATAAGCCTGGCGATGGATCCTGAAGGAAGTGGACCGGATACCCATTACAAAGTTCTGAAAGCCATTGCAGCAGCCGTTAAAGAATGGCGAAAAGAAGAGGACTTATCGAAACTGCGGGTAATTGGTTACCGAAATGTTTGGTTCCGGTACCATCCTGCTGATACCGAAGTGATTGTTCCGGTTTCGCTCAACGCACTTGCAATTCTCGACACATCGTTCACGCAATGTTATCTGAGCCAGGTAAATGCATCATTCCCAAGTTACCAGCTCGATGGAAAATTCAGCCAGCTAACCCAAAGGGTTTGGGTTGAACAACTCAAACAAATTCAGTTGCTGCTGGGTAAAAACTTCTTCTATCAGCACGAAAAACCGCTTGTAAGAGCAACTCACGGACTGGTTTATTTCAGGGAACTGAGTGTTGACCAATTTCTGCAACAAGCTGACGAACTCGAAAAATCGATGGAAGGCGTTGGAATTTAATCATAAAAAAGCCTGTCCAAAACGGACAGGCTTTTTACTAACCAAACCATAAACCCCTAAACCCAATTCTTTATTTCCTGACAAATATCTGGTAGCCCCATTTGTCAAGTTTTACGGTCGTACCATTTTCAAGAGATTTTGTTTCTCCTGAAAAATATTCCTGATAATCGCCTCCTTTGGTAAGTTTCAAGCTTGCCTCCACCGGGTCTGCTGATAAATTAAAAACTGCCAAAACCTGATTATCCTCTTTTTCGCGGGTAAAAGCAAGCACGTTTTGCGGAGCTGAAGTTTCTACAAATACCTTTGGCGCTCCTGCCGCACCGTTCCAGAGAGCTGCATTGCTCTTTTTCAGGCTGATAAGCGATTGATAATATTTCTGCATTTCCAGATTGCTCCAGTTGATTGTGTCTTTTTCGAAGAACAGCAATCTTTTATTCAACCCGGCTTCCTGTCCGCTGTATAGCAACGGAATTCCTTCGATGGTGAATGTTAGTGCAGCAAAAGTTTTAACGGCCTCTCCCATGCGTTCGTATTCGGTTCCCTGCCAGCTATTTTCGTCGTGGTTGGTAATAAACTGCATCGGGAACGATCCGGGAGCATATCTGCTGACCGAATCCATGTAATATTTCTGAATATCAGCAGCAGTTTTCTTGCCTTGGGCAACCTCATTCAAAATGTGGTGCAATTTCCAGGCGTAATTCGATTCGAATGCCTTTTCCAGTAATTCCGGATGATCTTCGTCTTCGGCCAGCATATAGACCGGTTTAATCGAATCAAGCGAAGCAGTTGCAGCTTCCCAGAAATCCTGCGGAACACCCCAGGCCACATCGCAGCGGAAACCGTCGATGTTGGTTTCGCGAACCCAGAAATCCATCGCGTCAATCATGGCGCTGCGCATCGGTTGCGAATCAAAGTTCAGATCGGCAATGTCCGACCAATCGGTGTTCGGAGGAATGATGTTGCCGAGCGAATCTTTGGTGTACCATTCCGGATGATCGGTAATCCACTGATTATCCCATCCGGTGTGGTTGGCCACCCAGTCGATAATCACTTTAAAACCCATTTCGTGAGCCTTGTTTACCAAGCTTTTAAAATCGTC
>JAUYEQ010000355.1 GCA_030691295.1 Bacteroidota bacterium | reverse complement strand
AGCAGGTTTTATCCACAGTAAAGTAATTGTGGTTGATGGCATTTTTTCATCTGTAGGCACTGCAAACCTTGATTTTCGCAGTTTGGAAACCAATTTTGAAGTAAACGCGATGGTTTATGACGAGGAAATTGCCGGAGTATTGGCTTCACAGTTTCTGGAAGATCAGGAAAAAAGTGAAGCTGTGGTTTTAGAAGAATGGATCAAACGTCCGCGGATAAACAAAATTAAAGAATCGTTTGCCAGGATTTTAAGCCCGATGCTTTAAAAAAGTTGCATGAAGTTCAAAATCTGAAATTCAATTACCACACCATCCATACTTTTTCAATCACCAAACCGGTAACCGATACCCGATTCTGTAATCAGGAGTTTGGGTTTCGAAGGATTGTCTTCAATTTTTTTCCGGAGTTGGGCAACAAAAACCCGTAGGTATTGTGTTTGTTCGAGGTAGCCGTATCCCCAAACTTCCTTCAGGATATACTGATGGGTTAGCACGCGGCCCTGGTTTTTTGCCAACAAACAAAGCAATGAGAATTCGGTTGTCGTGAGCTTCAAAATCTCTTTGTTTTTTCGGGCAACATGGTTGATCATGTCAATGCTCAGCGAACCAAATTCTAAAACCGGAGCATCATTCTTTTTCTCTCCGGCCCTGATCGCAGCGCGTATCCGGGCAAGTAACTCACCACTTCGGAAAGGCTTTGTCAGGTAATCGTTTGCACCATTGTCCAAAGCCTTGATGATGTCTTCTTCCGAACTTCGCACCGATAAAACGATGACCGGTTTGAAAAACCACTCACGTAATTTTTTCAAAATTTCCTGGCCGTCAAGATCAGGCAATCCAAGATCAAGGATGATTAACGAAGGATGATGGGTGGCCGCATCAATCAATCCATCTTTACCATTTCCGGTTTGAAGAATTTTATAGCCATTGGCTGAAAGCGTGATTTCAAGCAGTCGGCGGATCTGCAATTCATCGTCAATTATTAATATGGTTTCGTTATCGTTCATTCTGTTTAGAATTGCAAGTTTTGAATGTCAGGTTTTTCAGTAGGTATTTTCAGCGTGAATTCAGATCCGCCGATTTTCCGGTTTTCAACGGTTACAGTGCCTTTATGCGCTTCAACAAAACCTTTTACAATGGACAGGCCCAATCCCAGTCCTCCGGTTTTGCTGCCATCAACCCTAAAGAATTTTTTAAATACATTTTCAATGGCTGCATCCGAAAAACCAGGACCACTATCTTTTACCTGAATCACCAGTGTTCCGTTATCACACCAGGTACAAAGTTCGATCATGGAAGCCACCGGTGCATATTGTGTGGCATTGTATAACAAGTTGTACAAGGCCTGCTCGAGCAAACCATAGTCAATTTTCACCATGGGCATGTCTTCGGGCATCGAAACCACCAACGAAAAGGGCTTTAATTCATCGGCCAAATCTTCGGCCACTTTATTAACCAGATCGTTCATGTCGTACCAATCGAGCCGGAGGGAGATTTGCCCGCTTTCGAGGCGGGACATGTTTAGCAGATTTTCAATCAACCGGTTCAGGCGAAGTGAAGCGGTGAATATTTCGTTGAACAAAGCCGACTGAACATTTTCGGGGTGCGTTGAATTCAGCAACGAATCAGAAGCACCCATAATGGTGGCTACCGGAATCCGTAATTCGTGCGAAATGGAGTTGAAAAGGGTTTTGTACAGGCGGTCCGACTCAACCAGAAAACGCGCTTTCTGTGCCAGTTCTCCCAGGAATTCACGTTCCAGCGCATTCGAAATTTGTGTCAGGAAAGTATCCCAAAATGCTTTCTGATCTCCTGAAAACAGCTTTTCAAGTTTTACTGCTACCACGCCAGGATTCAGTCTCGTTCCGGGCAAAGGGAAAAATGTGAATTCAACTGAAGGCAGGTTATCCGTGAATTTGCCTGCTTTTTGCGAATGTGTAAATACCCATTCAGCCACGCCATATTCCTTTTCAGATAGTTTTTTCTCCTTCTGCAACCGGCCCGATGAATGAAGGATATTGTTTCCATCCTGTAAAATAAAAAACGGGTCAGTACGAAAATGATTTTTGATGCCTTCGATCGCAACAGCCAAAACCTCCTCGATTCCACTGGCTTTCGAGAGTTCTCTGGTAAGCTGAAACAAGGCATTGGTGCGTTCTTCCCTTTCAAGCGCCAATCTTTCCTGACGGCGCACTTTGGTTGTCAACACACCGTTTACCAGTGCAATAATGAAAAACATGCCAAACATCAGGATGTCTTCAGTTTTGTCGATATGGAAAGTCAGGTTTGGAGGAATAAAAAAGAAATTCCATACCAGTGCGCTAAGTGTTGCCGCAAGGAATACCGGGCCGATCCCCATAAATGTTGCCAGCATTGAAACCACAAAAAGCAGGATAAAAGAAACAACATGATATCCTTGCAGATTGTATAGAGGCGTGCACAGCGCAGCGGTTATACCAATGACAAATATGGAAAGGACATAAGGATTAATCCCTGAAATAAGGGATGGCAGAAATGTTTTCAGTATATTTTTCGTCTTATCCATTTTTCAATTTGTCAGAATACAAATTTATGCATTAAACATCAACTTATTTGCCCCAGAAATTCCGTGAAAACAATATAATCACCGTGTAAATTTCCAATCTCCCGACCAGCATCAAAAAAGAAAGTATCATTTTTCCCAAATCGGGCAAATGAGCGAAATTACTTACCGGACCAACCGTTCCGATTCCCGGCCCAATGCCTGCCATACAAGTAGCCACCGAACTGCTTGCGGTCTTTCCGTCAATACCGA
Organism: Bacteroidota bacterium; assembly: GCA_030691295.1. GTDB lineage: Bacteria > Bacteroidota > Bacteroidia > Bacteroidales > Prolixibacteraceae > Aquipluma. The sequence goes on along the minus strand of JAUYEQ010000355.1, from coordinate 2,553 downwards.
TAAGGATGAGCGATGCACTTCCTATCAGAAATACAAGGAAATAAACGGCTATAAAAGTCAATATCGATCTGTTTGTTTCGCTGCTTATCACATTGTTATTTAACCTGATTGGCAGTATTGCATTCGGGGAAATCATCTGTCGGAAATTTCGCTTTATATTTTTCAGCATGATTAAATGCCTGACCATTTTTATCCCTCCGGCTGTTGAGCCGGTGCAACCTCCAAGAAACATGGAAAAAAAAATGATCGCCCATGCAAAAGTGGGCCAGAGTAAATAATCAGCAGAAGCAAATCCGGTACAGGTAATTATTGAAACAACCTGAAAAGAAGCATCCCTGAAAGATTCCTCCAGCGGTTTGTTCATGGTAAAGTACAAAGAAGCAGTGACAATGGCGATTATAGAAAAGAGAACGATTACATAAAATTTCAATTCTTCGTTCTCTTTTACTTTTTTGAATTCGCGTTTGAACAAATAATAGTGAACAACGAAGTTCGTTCCGGCCAAAAACATGAAGATCGTTATTACATATTGTATGTAAGGAGAATAGGCAATGATGCTTGTGTTTTTTGGCGAAAATCCACCAGTGGCAACTGTTCCGAAAGAATGACAGATACTTTCAAAAAGATTCATATTTCCGGCCAGCAGAAAAACGACTTCGGCAACAGTCAGAATAATATAAATCAGCAACAATCTGTTTCCAACAGCTTTTATTTTGGGTTGTATTTTTTCCTGCAACGACGATTCGAGCGTAAAAAGATGATATCCGCCAATCTGAAGTGTCGGCATAATAATGATTACCAATACGATAATGCCAATTCCACCAATCCAGTGGGTTAAACTTCGCCAGAACAATATCGATTTTGGTAAAATTTCTATGTCTGTCAGGATGGATGCGCCTGTGGTGGTAAATCCGGAAACCGATTCGAAGAATGCATTGACAAAGCAGGGAATCGCACCTGAAAAAAGATAAGGCAAACAACCGATCAGGCTGATAAATACCCATGATAGGGTGACCGTCAGGTAGGCATCTTTTCGGTGAATGGTAACATCTTCAGATTGTTTCCGCGTAGTAAGGAAGAAAAGTAAGCCAACAACAAGGCTTATCAGCGACGACAAGATAAAAGGCAATGTCTCCTCCGAAAAAATAATGGCAACCCCAACGCAAACGAATAGTGCCGCTGCAAGAATAAATAAGTTCCGGCTAATTACTTTAAAAACAATTTTGAGATTGACTATCTTACCCATTTACTGTTGCAATTTTGATTTTTGTTGCCTTTCAAAATTTATTGTTTGTGTTGCCACGTATGGGTATTCAGGGAAAAGATCATGACCGCAACTTTAGCGTTTCAGTTAGCTTGCAAAGTTGCCTTTGATTTCATAAAGGAATTGTAAAGTTTTGTGTCGTTGATATAAAGATTTTATAAAGTTCTTCCTGTTTCAACTTCATTTCTGTTCCGGACAAACACCGATCCGGCTTCAGGCACTTCTTCTGAAATATCCCCACTTTTAGGGATTTCACACCATTTGCAAAGCATATACTTTTGGCAGTACAAAAACTCACTTAAAAAGTATATGAAACGAGCCATAAGGAAGTATTGCCTCACACACAAGAATGACTGTTTGGCGAGTTCCATATGGCAATTAAAAAACAAATTATAGACATATGAAACGAATCTTATTTTCTACTGCATTGTTGCTGGCCACAGTTTTCACACAGGCTCAGACTCAGGAACAAACAAAACCTGAATATCAAAATATCGCCGACAAATTATTAACCTCCAACAGTAAACTCACCATTGGTGGCTATGGCGAAGTGCATTATCACCAGCCATTGAGTTCAGAAAACAGACGAAACGGAGAACTCGATGTTCACCGCATGGTGATGCTTTTCGGTTATCAGTTCAGCGACCGCACCCAATTTATTACAGAACTGGAATTCGAACATGTTTCGGAAGTGTATGTCGAGCAGGCTTTTCTTCAGCACAAAATCAACAAATCCATCAATTTCAGGGCCGGATTGCTTTTAATCCCGATGGGCATCGTGAACGAGTACCACGAACCAACTACTTTTAATGGCGTTGAACGACCTTTGGTCGATAACAAAATAAGCCCGACTACCTGGAGGGAAATTGGCTTTGGTCTTTCCGGAACCATACAGCCCGCAAACTTAAAATACCAGGCCTATCTGGTAAATGGGTTTAACGGATATGATGGCGCTGCAAAACTGAACGGCAATAACGGATTACGCAGCGGTCGCCAGAAAGGTGCTTCATCGTATATCAGCGCTCCAAACTTTAGTGCGAAAGTTGAATACTATGGAATCAGAGGACTGAACATTGGGCTTTCAGGATATTTGGGCGACACGCAGAGCAAATTGTACAACGGAATCGCAAAAGATAATGAAGCCGCTTTGGCAAAAGCCGATTCGTCGGTAGTTGGCGTTTCAATGATTGGAGTAGATGCCCGTTACACCTTAAAAGGCTTGCAGTTACGCGGACAACTTTACAGGGTAGGCTTGTCGAATACTGATCAGTACAACCAATTCACTAAAA
>JAUYEQ010000350.1 GCA_030691295.1 Bacteroidota bacterium | reverse complement strand
AATCGCTCAATTTAGGTATTAATCAATTCACTCATTGTATAGATTTTTAATTATTGGATAAAGCATATTTATTGGCACATCAATGAATCAACACTTTGAAAGCCTGATTGGTTTTACGGGCCAGACTTTGGATGGTTTCTTCGCTCACCAGCCGGTTGATGGAATCCCGGATCGGACCAAACTGATCGTGCAGCGGACATGGATTTTCGGCGTCGCAATATTTCATCCCGAATCCACAACCTTCCAGAATCTTTGCACCTTCTGTCGCTAGAATCAATTGTTTCAGGGTAATTTTCGGTTTCGATTCGTCGAAAACAAATCCCCCACCCTTTCCTTTGATTGAATTCACAAAGCCAATACGAACCATCCGCTGAAGGATTTTGGCCGTGTATGCCTGTGGCGCTTCTATCTCTTTCGCAATTTCTTCGATACCCGGACGCAGGTTCTGGTAATTCTGATGCTGAATGTAAACCAGGCTTCGCAGTGCATATTCTGTTTCTTTATTGAACATTTTTCAGGATTGTTATTTTATATTCACTTCAAAAACTTCAGCAAAAATATAAATAATTTTCTATAAATACTAAAAGACCTTATTGTCCATTAAAAATATATTCATACTTTTGTATCCGAAATAATTAACACAAACAGTATGACAACAGAAAAAATTGAATCGAGAACAATTGGACAGATAGTGGCAGACGATTATCGTGCAGCTGCAATTTTTAAACAGGCAGGTATAGATTTCTGCTGCGGAGGGAACAAATCGATAGAACTGGCCTGCAGTGAAAAAAACCTTGATGCAGAAAAGTTGACCATCGACTTGAAAGAGCTGGAACAATCTTCACCCGGACAACATCAGGATTTTAACAATTGGGAACTGGGTTTCCTGGCCGACTATATTATGAACACGCATCACAAATATGTATTGAAAAGCCTGCCGGAATTGGTGTTTTACACCGGGAAAATTGCCGATGTACACGGCGAAAACCATCCGGAGTTATTAGAAGTAGCTTCACTGTTTTCAGAAATAAACAGCGAGTTGAGACAGCACCTGAAACAGGAAGAGGAAGTTCTTTTCCCGGCCATTAAAGAGGTGATGAAAAGTGCTACTTCAGAAACAAAAGCTACCATCATCAGTGAAATTTCGCGCATGAGCGGAGAACATGAATTTGCCGGCGGTGCGATGGATAAAATCAATGAGATTACCAACGGATATGCCATTCCTGACGATGCCTGCAACACTTACCGTGTGGCTTTTAAACTTCTGGAAGAGTTTGAAGATGATTTGCACACGCACGTTCATCTCGAAAACAACATTTTATACCCAAAAGCATTAACACTCGCAAATTAATAAATGTGTTCAGTACTGATGAGCAGCAAACATTGATTGATCAGTTTGCCGTTGTGGAAAGTGAAGCCGATCCTGAATTCAACGCTGAAAACTCAATCGCCAAAATCGACTTTCTGGCTGCTATTTACTTTTAATAATTCCCACAAAGGCACCAAGGTCACAAAGTTATTTTTAGTATTCTTTGTGTTCTTTGTGCCTTTGCTGGAGTATCGTCTTATAATAACTCACCCAATATTTTTCTGTGTATGCCATCCTTTATCAAATCAACATTGAAATTAACCAAAAGGGCCAACTTTATTCCGGCAAGTTTCATGTATGTAAGAACGGTTTTGTGATGAACTCTTTCTAAATGCGCCACTGATTTTAATTCAATGATCAGTTTTTTCTCCATAATAATGTCCGCCCTGAACCCAACATCAAGAACCACATCTTCATATACTGCAACGATTGCCTGCTGGCGTGTATAAGCAATTCCTCGTTTGTTCAATTCATAGGCAAAGGCAGCTTCATACACACTTTCCAATAATCCGGGTCCGAGGGTTAAATGTATTTTAAAACAAATGTCAACTGCGATTTTGGCTAATTCATTCTCTGTCATAGTTGTAGGATTTTGCCCAACTAATATAAGCTTTTGTTTTCTTTTTTGATAAGCAATTCTGAAAACAATCCCACAAAGTTTTTCTTTTTTCTTTGTGCACTTTGTGGCTTAGTGGGAGTATTATTATTGATGTGAGAATTTTTCCACCTTTTCAATCATACTTTTCTTTTCCTTTTCTTCCAGAAAGCTTGCTGCAAAAGAGTTTTTAGCCAGTTGAGTAATTTGTTGCTTCGACAGATTTAAAGCTTTTGCGACGGCCAGATAATTTTCGTTCACATATCCGCCAAAATAAGCCGGATCGTCGGAATTGACGGTCGCCAGCAAACCTTTGTCCAGCATTTCGGTCAGTGGATGTTTGCTCATGTCGTTCACCACTTTCAGTTTCAGGTTCGAGAGCGGACAAACGGTCAGCGGTATATGTCTTCTTGCCAGTTCGGCGACCAATTCGGGATCTTCAAGTGAACGGTTTCCGTGGTCGATGCGCGAAACATGCAGTAAATTCAAAGCTTCCCACACATATTCGGGCGGTCCCTCCTCCCCTGCATGGGCAACCGTAAGGAAACCTTCTTCGAGCGCTTTCTCAAAAATGCGCTGAAATTTGGATGGCGGATGACCTCTTTCCGATGAATCCAAACCAACAGCAGTAATCCAGTTTTTGTATTCAAGCGCTTCTTCCAGAGTTTGAATAGCAGATTCTTCGCTGAGGTGACGGAGAATTGAAAGGATCAGTTTTGAACTGATGCCCAATTTTGTCTGGCCATCTTCCAGAGCACGGTGAATTCCCGAAATGACCTTGCTGAAATGTACTCCCCGCGAAGAATGGGTTTGCGGGTCGAAGAAAATTTCGGTGTGAAGGACATTCTGTGAATGTATTTTTTGCAGGTATGCCCAGGTCAGATCGTAAAAATCCTGTTCTTCAATCAGCACATCGGCGCCGCTGTAATAAATATCCAAAAATTCCTGAAGGTTATTGAAATTGTACGCAGCTTTCAACTCGTCAACCGAACTGTATTTCAACTTCAGATTGTTCCGGATGGCTATTTCGAACATCAGTTCAGGTTCGAAAGTTCCCTCGATATGCAGATGAAGTTCCGCTTTTGGAATTTCAGCAATGAATTTTTCTATCGCGCTCATGGCTCCTCCAATTTTATTTTCCGTAATACTCAAAAGAGTGGTCAGTGTTCAGTCTCAGTTTTCAGAAATGCCTGTCTGCAATTATTTTGACTTTTTTAGTAGTAAATCCACCAGATTATTCGCGGCTTTCAGGTTGTCGAAACTATCGGGCAACAACCAGTGGTCGATGTATTCGTTGTAAAGCCACGGATCGCCGACAGCCATCACATAACCTTTACCGAATTGGGTCTCAGCAATAAAAACCGATTTTACGTCACCATCCTTCAAAACCGATTTTGCATTTTTCGACAAAACGATCGGCCCAACTTCTTTCATGTAAATTTTATTCACTCCTGAAAAAAGTTGATGGTTGGGCAGGTTGGTTTCGGCACCCATCTCCCAATCGCGGTTAATTACCGGATTCAGCGTTTGTGTTTGAAACCTGAACCCAAACACTTCGGCCAGTTTATTGAAATGGGTGAATTCGCAGTTGGGGCCGTCGTTGGCCATCAACAACAGAACGCCACCTTTTTTAACCCATTTTTTCAGAAATTTAACATCGGCAGCATCCACATAATTTGGATTTGGGTTTTCTTTGGTGGTATCCGGATCGACAATAATATAGACATCAATACCTTTCAAAGACTTGCTGCTGGGTTTAGAGGCAATGGTTTTTAATATTGCGCCGCGGTTTACAAACAAATCGCCAAGTTGCGAAAATCCGCTCATGGCACTGTCGTCCCAGGTGTAATGATAAATTTTGCCGGTTTTGGCATTGGTTTCGTGATTGAACCAATTGTCTAAACCAACCGTTTTCTGGCCAAAACTGCCTGCTGCAAGAGCACAAAGAATAATTGAGAATGTTATAATCCGTTTCATAATGGGTATAAATTTTCAGGAATTAATATTTTGGGTAAATGTAAACAACGAGGCCGACATTCACAAAGATGATGAAACGATAAAACAGCGGTTTAATTTTCTTCCGGCAAAACGTATATCTTTGCGCCTTCAAAAAAACAGGATAGAATGATTTCAGTTGATGGACTAACAGTGGAGTTTGGCGGATCGGCCCTTTTTTCGGATATCTCATTTGTGATCAACGAAAAGGACCGCATTGCATTGATGGGGAAAAACGGGGCAGGAAAATCGACGCTTCTGAAAGTGATTGCAGGGGAAAGAACGCCCAATAAAGGGAGGGTTTCGGCACCCAAAGATGCGGTGATTGCTTATTTGCCACAGCATTTGTTAACCGAAGACAACCGTACTGTTTTTGAAGAAGCGGCGCAGGCTTTTTCGCGCATCAAAGAAATGGAAAGCGAAATTGCTGCCATGAACGAAGAATTGGCCACCCGTACCGATTATGAATCAGACTATTACTCTGATCTGATTGAGCGGGTTTCTACTTTGAGCGAAAAATATTATTCGATTGAAGAGATCAATTACGATGCTGAAGTGGAAAAGATTTTGTTCGGATTGGGTTTCCTGCGCGAAGATTTTACCCGCCCGACCAGCGAATTCAGCGGAGGTTGGCGGATGCGCATTGAACTGGCTAAAATCCTGTTACAGAAACCTGACTTGATTCTGTTGGATGAGCCGACCAATCACATGGACATCGAGTCGATTCAATGGCTCGAAGAATTCCTGATTAACAGTGCCAAAGCGGTGATTGTGATTTCGCATGACCGGGCGTTTATCGACAACATTACCACACGTACCGTCGAAGTTACGATGGGTCGTATTTACGACTATAAAGTTAACTACTCGCATTACCTTGAACTGCGCCGCGAACGCCGCGAGCAGCAGCAAAAAGCTTTCGACGAGCAGCAGAAATTCATAGCTGAAACAACAGAGTTTATCGATCGTTTTAAGGGAACATATTCCAAAACACTGCAAGTCGGATCGCGGGTGAAAATGCTCGAAAAGCTTGAAATTGTTGAAGTGGATGAAGTGGATTCTTCGGCATTGCGCCTGAAATTTCCGCCATCGCCGCGTTCAGGAAATTACCCTGTAATTGTTGAAGAGCTGAGCAAAAGTTATGGCGATCACCTTGTTTTTGCCAATGCTTCGCTGACGATTGAAAGGGGCGAAAAAGTTGCTTTCGTGGGTAAAAACGGCGAAGGAAAATCGACGCTCGTAAAAGCCATTATGAGTGAAATTGATTACGAAGGAAAGATGGCGCTTGGGCACAACACCATGATTGGTTATTTTGCCCAAAATCAGGCATCGCTCCTGAATGAAGAACTGACCGTTTTCCAGACCATCGACGATGTGGCGGTGGGCGATATCCGCACCAAAATTAAAGATCTTCTCGGGGCATTCATGTTCGGTGGCGACAATATTTCCAAAAAAGTGAAAGTGCTTTCAGGAGGAGAAAGAACCCGGCTGGCAATGGTGAAACTGCTGCTCGAACCGGTGAACCTGCTGATTCTGGATGAGCCGACCAATCACCTCGACATGCGCACCAAAGACATTCTGAAAAGCGCCCTGCAGGATTTCGACGGAACGATTATCCTTGTTTCGCACGACCGCGATTTTCTCGACGGACTGGCAACCAAAGTGTATGAATTCGGCAACAAACAGGTGAAGGAACACCTAGAAGATATTAAAGGCTTCCTGCTGAAGAAAAAGATGGACAACCTGAAAGAAATTGAACGGACCAAGAAGTAAACAGTGTTCAGTCGCAGTGTTCAGTCTCAGTAACCAATTGCACAGCTAGAAGCTAGTTGCCAGTCGCAGTATTCCTAAAGTCATTCCTTCACTCTTTCACCAGCATTGGGAAAAGTTTCCTGATTTCCTCCTCATTTGGATAGCTTCCGTATTCGCAAATTTCAAATGCTTCGGCGTATTTTGCCGTATTTCCTTTTTCACCGTACCATTTGATTAATCCGGCCTTCATCTCTTTTGAGAGACTTCCTTTTCTTTTTTCAGCCAGCCATTTGATGCGGTCGGATTCAGTTTTCGGAACACTTTCCAATTGTCCGGAAGTCCAGGGCAACCATTCAAAAAATTGAGACTCGTGTGCCGCCAAAGCATATATTTTCTGCTCGAAAACTGCTGAAATATCCACTACAATATCAGGTCTAAATGGATTCGGTTGCTGAAACCGGTCTTCGGTATATAGAAAAACCGGGTTCTTTTTTAGCGCTGGCGTTTCAGGAGCGATGTTCGGTACAATGACCAGATAAGCGGCGTCCTGTATGGCAATGGCCGTGTTCCGGTGGTCAGGATGGTAGTCGTAAGGCCGATGCCCGATTACCACATCGGCATTCCATTCCCTGATTAGCCTGATTAGTTCTAACCGAAGTTTTAAATCAGGCATCAGCAATCCGTCGTGATTGTCGAGTACTTTGTAAGTAATTCCAAAGCGTTTGCCAGCCTCGGCAGCTTCGGCTTTCCTTATTTTTGCCAGCACTTCGCCGCCTTTGTTAAAATGACCGGCATCACCATTGGTCGCTGAAACAAACAAAACACGATGTCCCATCTTTGCAAACAGAATAGCTGTCCCGCCGGCATCCAGATCGCAATCATCAGGATGAGCACCGATAACTACAACATTAATTTTTTGATCTTGTGAAAAAGTTGTCTGAAGTGAGATTAGAAATAATCCCACAATGATGATTCTTTTTATCATACCTGTTACGTTTTTTATGCACCCAGATCCCAACGCCGGAAATACAATCCCTGACGGACAATGGGCAAAGTTTTGAATTCAATTTCCTGCATTTCAGCTGCACAAAGGGGAGAAAATTCGGAGGCGATTTTTACATCTTCTTCAATTTGGGCGACATTGTCAACCCCAATAATTGTTGTGCTTACCGGCAAGCTCATATTGTAAGTCAGCGCTTCTTTGATGGTAATAGTACCGGGTTTTGGTGTACGCAATCGTTCCGGCTGTTCTTCAAGTGGCGGTGGAGTCCATGTTGAAATCATCCGTCCGCGTGTTGCAACTTTCATCCCAATAATGGCAATTCCCTGTTTCTGCGCTTCAGGCAGAAGGTAATTTATAAAACTGAGGTAGTGAATGTCAGCAGCATTAACAGCAAGCAGGATTGAGTCAAACGGATACCTTCTGATCGCTTCCAGAAGTACGAGTGGTTCGAAATGCCCGGTAATGCCGATGTTTCGAATCATACCTTCACTCTTCGCTTTTTCCATGGCTTTTATTGCACCGTCAGCAGCAAAAATCTGATCCAGTTGTTCCATGGTCTGAACATTGTGCAGTTGCCAGGTGTCGAGGTGATCGGTTTGCAGGTTTTTCAAACTTTCTTCGAGCAGGCGCATCGAACCATCAAACTTTCGGTCATGTGTTTTGCTGGAAAGCCAAACTTCACTGCGACGGGTTTTCATCACTCGTCCAATATTTAATTGACTGATACCTCCTCCATAGGATGCGGCAGTGTCAATATAATTCACGCCCAGATCGATGGCCCGGTTAATAATTTTCTCCGATTCGGTTTCGGTTCCTTTCATCTCGATGGTTGCCTGTCCGCCCAGACTTAGAATACCAACTTTGTACCCGGTCTTTCCAAACGAACGGGTTGGCATTGCGTTGTAGGTTCGCTCATTAAAAGGATGTTCATCGTTCTTTTTTACCGGAACCTGTTTGAAAACGTTTTCAGAACTCAATGAATTGATGGCAGTTACAGAAGCCGCAGCGGCCAGACTCGTGCCCAAGAAATTTCTACGGGTAATGTTTTTCTTTTCCATGTGTTTGTTTTTTTTAGGTTTAAGAACTCCGAAAATTCAAATTTACATCAATAATTTGATCTTCGCGCTTGAACCAGTTATTTTCATTTTCACCGATGAAAAACAGTCATTCAACGAAAAAAATAAATTTTTCTGTAACTCTCTCCATAAATTTGGTAACGAAATCGAAATTCAAACGTCTATAAAATCATAAAACTAAAACACATGAAAACGAAACACATTCAACTTATTGTGGTCGTGGCATTTTTAACGGTCCTTTTTTCCTCCTGTTGGTTTTTGGGGCCATCGGTGAAAGGAAACGGAAATGTAACCGAAGAAACCAGACAAGTCGATGAATTCGACGAAATTAGAGTGAGCCGTGGAATGAATGTTTATATCACACAGGGAAGTCCGGCCAAAGTGGTGGTAATTGCCGACAACAATTTGCATGAAGTGATCGAAACAGAAGTTGAAGGCGGTGTACTGAAAGTATTTGTCAACGAAAACGTTCGTTGGGCAAAAGAAAAAAAAGTGATGGTTACTGTTGATAAACTTTCAGGAGTAGAAGTTACTTCTGGATCAAATGTCTGGTCACAATCACAACTCATGTCAGAAGATCTGGAACTTAAAGCAACTTCAGGAGCAAATATGAAGATGGATGTGAATGCCAAACGCCTGAAAGCGGATTGCTCGTCGGGAGCAAATATTAACCTGTCGGGGCTGGCAAAAGAAGCCGAACTGGAAACCTCATCGGGAGCCAATCTGAAAGCTCAGGAATTGAAGGCTGATAATTGTAAAATGCGCGCGTCGAGTGGTGGAAATGTTTATGCAACAGTGGTGGAACGGTTGGAGGCAAAAGCATCGAGCGGCGGGAACGTGCACTATTACGGCGAACCTTCTTCGACCGAAATCGATGCTTCTTCAGGTGGAAACGTTAATCGAAGATAAATATAGTTGGCAGTAACAGTGGTCAGTTATCAGAAAAACAGAAAGCGGAATTTGAACAAATAAAATCAATATAGAAGCCATGAAAACAATTAAACTATTTGCACTTATTCTTTTTTCAATTGCTTTATTTCAAAGTTCGGCAGTGGAGGCCGGCAATGCAGGCGGTAATCGCCAGACAAGGCAGGTCAGCGGATTTCACGGAGTTTCGGTAAGCACGGGAATAGATCTTTACCTGACACAAAAAAACGTTGAGGAAGTGGTAGTTGAAGCAGATTCCGACGACCTGGAGAAGATAATTACAAAGGTTGAAGGTGGTATTCTGAAAATTTACATCAAGGAAAAATCGTGGTTTAACATGAATTGGAACGCCGACCCCCGTAAAGTGTTCGTTTCGTTTAAAACCCTTGATAAGCTGGAAGCATCAGCCGGTTCGGATGTAAATTCACAGGGTATTTTACGACTGGAAAAGCTTGATGTGGATGCAAGCAGCGGATCGGATATTAAACTCGAACTGGATGTAAATGAATTGAGTGTTGGATCGAGCAGCGGATCGGACATTTCATTGAAAGGAAAAGCCACCAACATGCAGGCAAATGCATCGAGCGGAAGCGATATCAATGCGAGCGAACTTCAAACAAAAAAATGCAACGCCAGTGTTTCGAGCGGATCCGATATCAGGATTTATGTAACCGACGAGCTTGATGCCAACGCAAGCAGCGGCGGCGAAATTTCTTACTCCGGAAGTCCTTCGCGAAAAGATATCAACGAATCAAGCGGCGGCGACGTTCACGGAAGATAGGATAAGTTTCAAGTTCCAGGTTCAAAGTTCAAAGTTTCAAGTTGTCCATGCCTGAGCTTATGAGGCAGGACTAAAAAATTTCAGAAATAATTATATTGAAATAATTATCGGTTTGTTACTGATAGGGACTTGCTACGCTTAATTGAAACATTAAAATTATTCAAAAATCTGATCTGACGCCATGCAGATCAACTAATTACAAATAAATAACAATTAACAATTTAAAAACAGAAACAATGAAAACAATTTTGAAAGTGACTTTAATGTTCGCGTTTGTAGCATTTGCGAACACATTATTTGCAGTTGGAAATCTGAAAGTAAACATCATCCCTCTATCCTCTGAGAAAGCGGTTGTAGCTATCTCGAGCCTTACCGACAGCAATCTGAAAATTTCGGTTACAGATGATATGGGCCAATTGGTTTATTACAAAGAAACAACCGACCCAAGTGCGAATTACAGGCAAGTATATAATTTTTCGGATCTGGAAGAGGGAAAATACAATCTTTCAGTTGTCAGCGATAACCTCACAGCTGAACGGCCGTTTGAGATTAACCACAAAAGGATTACGGTTGGTGAAGAAAAAACAATGCTCGAACCCTTCTTTACTTACGAAGATGGCTACCTTAAATTTTCCTACCTGAATTTCAACAAAGAAAACGTAACCCTTTACTTTTTTGAAAAAAATCAACTGATCTATTCAAAAAAAATAGGGCATGATTTTAATGTAAACAGCGCTTTGAACCTTTCGAAACTGAGAGAGGGAAATTATGTTGCTATTATTGCTTCCGGTGGTAAAGAATACCAGTATCCAATTAATATCAGATAAAACATTTATTCCGTCATGTGAGTTGGTTTTGGATTTAGTTAGTTTGAACCTTTCAGGATTTGTTTCCTGAAAGGTTTTTTTGTACCAACCTGATTCCGCTCACCATTCTACCGGTATCAGCTCCATCGCGGCGGGCTGAATAGAACAGATCAGCTTGTTCGAAAGAGCAAAGTCCCATCAATTCAATATTTTCTTCCGGAATACCTGCTTCCATCAGCAGCGTTTGATTGGCTTCCCATAAATCGAAATAAGCATTTCCTACATTCAGCGATGGTTTAAGCAAAGCAGGTGAATTATTGAAATTTGATTTTACAGCCTCAACCACTTCCGGGCCAACTTCGTAGGCATGCATGTGAATGGAAGGTCCGATTCCTGCATGGATGTCGATCGGTTGGCAACCAAACTTTTCAGTCATTTGCTGAACAGTTTTCATGGCAATTTTTGAAACCGTTCCACGCCAACCGGCATGAACCGCTGCAACTACTTTCTTTTGCGGATCGAACAACAGAATAGGTACGCAATCTGCCGTCTGTACACAAATGAACAAGCCCGGTTCATTGGTAATCAGCGCATCTGTATTGGCAATTGTAGTTGTTTCTGTTCCTGAAGTTACTAGCGCAACCCGGTCGGAGTGCGTTTGTCGGGGGAAAATAAACTTGGTGCCTTTTGTTTCACACGAAACAGCCAGTTCTTTTCTAAAACCGGAATAGTCAGCTTCCTGGTCGCCCGTAAAACGTGGTTTGTTTCCCGAAATCCATCCTTCTTTGGTAGTTATAAAATGGGCGATATCCTTATATTTTTTGAAACTCTCGAATTTAAAAACCGAAAGCCTTCCCTGAACCATTTTTCTCATTGTTGAAAAATTTTGGCGCAATATTAATTAATTTTTCAGCAATTGATGCATTCGATCTTTATCCAGTATTTTGATGCAGCGACGTTGAGTTTCAATCAAACCTTCCTGAACCATTTCGCCCAAAGTGCGGGCAAGAGAGGGTCGGGTAACTCCGAACATTTCGGCCAATTGTTCCTGCGATTGAGGAACTTCAACCGTTTGAAGCCGGTCGCCAGCCTTTTCGAGCAGGTAATGTGCAATTTTTTGCCTGATGGTTTTAAACGACAGAAATTTCAGCTTTTGTGACAGAAATTGGGCGCGAGTTGAAATCGTATTCAGGTAATTGTTCAGAATCAGCGAATTAAATTGTAAAAGTTTCACAAACTCAGGTTTTGGTATCGACACCATTTCTACTTCAGAAGTTGCCGAAACGGTTACCGGAAAACGGTTTTCTTTGCCAAATAAAAAGGCGGTTGCCAGTGGCCAGGGCGCCGACATGTCTTCAATCTTAATCGTTTTTCCTGAATAATCGTTCATTTCGGCTTTCACACTGCCTTCCTGAATTATGAGCAGGCGATCACAAGTTTCGCCACTCATTGTGATCAAATCGTTCTTCTGATAGGATTTAACCTGATAATGAATCTGGCTGAATAATTTTTGAAGTTCGTCAGGAGAAATCCCCCTGAAAATAGGTGACTGGCAAAGTATTTCGGATTGGATCATATAATTTTGATTACTCTTTTTGACTTTTCTATTGTATGAATTGACATCTGCTGATTACATCAAGGTTGTAGAATTGCGTCAATCGCTTTACCTGTCGAATTCCTTTAGTTTGAACTGTCAAGTATTCCTTGACAGTTCATTCTGACTGAAGTTCACCTTCTTCAATTTTAGTGATGCCATCTTCGGTTTGGTAAAGGATTATTTCGCTGTTCTGTTCCATATATTTACAGATCTTCGCTATTTAAATTCTGCATCATCTCTGTTCAAGCTTGCTGCAAAATACTACATAAAAATGAGAATCGTGAGTATGCAGATGAAATACTTTTTTCTTTTGTTTGTAACATTAGTTACATTTCAATCAACCCCACAGCGCTACATTTGTTTCAGAAAAATACGAAAAGAGTAAGTGAAATGGTGAACCTAAATTTTAATTCATCATTCAAAATTTAAAATACAAAATTATCCAGATGATACGCGAAATTGTAAATATTGACGATGAAAAATGCAACGGATGCGGACTTTGTGTTCCGAACTGCCACGAAGGCGCATTGCAAATTATAGATGGAAAAGCCAGGCTCATTAGTGAACTGATGTGCGACGGATTGGGAGCCTGCCTTGGCCATTGCCCTGAAGGAGCGATTACCATTGAAAAACGCGAAGCCGACGAGTACGACGAAGTGTTGGTTGTTCAGCAAATTATACCAAAAGGTAAAAATACGCTGGTTGCGCACATGAAACATTTGAAAGAACATGGCGAAACCGTTTTCCTGAAGCAGGCCGTTGGTTACCTGAAAACTCACGCCAGCGAAATACCTTTCGATGTGAATGCTATCATTGCCGAAGTTCATTCTACAAAAGTTGAATCATCGGGTTGTGCCAGCGGAGGTTGCCCCAGCTCGCAGGCGGTGAGTTTTGAACCGCAAAACCTGCGATTTGCCCCTGTCCCAGTCTCAACAGAAGCACCATCAGCCCTTCGCCAATGGCCGGTTCAAATGCACCTGATTAACCCTGCCGGAGCAGTATTTCAGGGAACCGATTTGTTGCTGGCTGCCGATTGTGTTGCCTTCAGCTTGGGTAATTTTCATTCCAAACATTTGGCTGGAAAATCACTGGTCATCGCCTGCCCGAAACTCGATCAGGGCAAAGAAATATATGTGGAAAAAATTCGCCGGTTGATCGACGAAGCCCGTGTAAATACAATTACCGTTATGATGATGGAAGTTCCGTGCTGCGGAGGATTATCGCAACTGGTAAAGATGGCTGCTGCTCAGGCAACACGCAAAGTTCCTGTAAAAGAAATCATCGTAAGTATAAAAGGCGAAATTCTGGACGAAGCCTGGGTTTAGAACGAGTTCCAAGTTCAAGGTTTCAAGTTCCAAGTTGTTTGCATTGTTCGGGAATTCAAATTTGAAATGAGCCTATTCTTTGCCGTTTGGATTTAGCGTTCGACTGAGCTCACGCCGAAGGCCAACGGATAAATAGAAGGTCTTCATGAATCGTCCTCGCGAAAACATTGATCAAGGCTTTTCTCTTGTTTCGGACGAAATAGTGAAACACTCATTCAGGAAAAATTCATCAAAATCATTCTGTATCTTATCAATTAAAAATTCAATAATTAATTGAGAATGTGATTTGTAGCCAATACAAAGGCTACAAGTTTGTACTTCTCATTTCCAAAAAATTAAACTATGGATATGTTTTGTTTTCAATGTCAGGAAGCAGCCAAAGGAATTGGTTGTACAGTTAAAGGTGTGTGTGGTAAAGCGCCTGAAGTGGCCAATCTTCAGGATACTTTGCTGTTTGTTTTAAAAGGTGTTGCAACCATTAACAGCAAGTTGCGCGAAGCCGGACTGGCCGAGCCAAAGGTGGATAAAGTGATTTTCGATGGTTTGTTCAGCACCATCACCAATGCCAATTTCGATGAGATTGCATTTGTGATCCGTATCAAAAAAACGCTGAAAGTGCGCGATGAGCTAAACGCCAAAGCGCTGGAAGCCGGAATTGTGTTGCCAAAACACGATTCGATTGATTGGACAGCTGTTACCGGTGCTGAATTTGAAGCCAAAGCGGCTGAAGTGGGTATTTTGAGTGAAACAAACGAAGATGTGCGCTCGCTAAAAGAACTGATTATATATGGTCTGAAAGGTTTGGCGGCCTATGCCGAACATGCTTTTAACCTGAACCACGAGAATCAGGAAGTATTTGCATTTCTGGAACGCGCTCTGGCCGCAACAACCCAGGATTTGTCGGTTGACGAACTGGTTGCTTTGACCCTCGAAACCGGTAAGTTTGGCGTTGAGGTGATGGCACTGCTCGATAAGGCAAATACTTCTACCTACGGAAATCCGGAAATGACCAAAGTAAACATTGGAGTGCGAAGAAATCCTGCGATCCTGATTTCAGGACACGACCTGCGCGATATGGAAGATTTGCTGGTTCAGACCGAAGGCACAGGCGTAGATGTTTATACCCACAGCGAAATGCTTCCGGCCAATTATTATCCGGCATTCAAAAAATACAAACATTTGGTAGCAACTACGGAAATGCATGGTGGAAACAGAAAGAAGAATTCGAGAGTTTCAACGGACCGATTCTTTTCACCACCAACTGCATTGTTCCACCAATGGAAAAAGCTGGTTACCGCGACCGCATTTACACCACCGGAGCAAGCGGATTGCCAGGAGCAGTTCACTTTCCAGACCGTAAACCCGGGCAGCGGAAAGATTTCCACGCGATTATTGAACATGCCAAAATTTGCGGTGCGCCAACCGAAATAGAAACCGGTGAAATTATCGGAGGTTTTGCACACAACCAGATTTTTGAGCTGGCCGGACCCATTGTTGAAGCCGTTAAATCGGGCGCTATCCGTAAATTCTTTGTAATGGCCGGTTGCGATGGCCGCATGAAGGAACGCGATTATTATACCGAATTTGCTGATAAACTCCCAACCGATACCGTGATTCTGACAGCAGGTTGCGCCAAATACCGTTACAACAAATTGCCTTTGGGCGATATCAACGGGATTCCGCGTGTGATCGATGCCGGACAGTGCAACGACTCGTATTCATTGGCTGTTGTAGCCTTGAAACTGAAAGAAATATTTGAATTGGAAGATATTAACGAATTGCCAATTGCCTACAACATTGCATGGTACGAGCAAAAAGCGGTGATTGTATTGCTTGCGCTGCTTTCACTGGGTGTGAAAAACATTCATCTCGGACCAACATTGCCGGCTTTTCTTTCTCCCAACGTTGTCAACGTATTGGTTCAGAACTTCGGTATTGCCGGAATTCAAACGGTTGACGAAGATTTGAAGTTGTTCCTCGACATTGAAAAAGAAGTGGAACAAGCTTATGAGTAATTGATAAAATAAAGTTGGTTGATATGTTTTAGGTTGAACCTCCTGATCGCTTTGGTCAGGAGGTTTTTTGTGTTTTTTGATTCTAACGAGCATTTATTTCCAGCATTACCAGAATCCAATTATTAGATTTTAATAATTGAATTTTGGTAATGGTGATAGAATAACTACATTTGCTAAAAATACTGCATTATGCGAACCGTTACAAATCCCTTTATTACTGGTGGTTATGTTCCTGAAGAATATTTCTGCGATCGGGTGCAGGAAAGTAAGGAAGTTATTCGAACGCTTTCCAATGGTAACAATTTAGCGATCATTTCACCACGCAGAATGGGGAAAACGGGTTTGATTGAACATTGCTTTCATCAACCTGAAATAAGGGATCACAACTACACCTTTTTTATTGATATATACGCGACCGACACATTAAAGGAGTTTGTCTATAAGCTTGGGAAAGAGATTTTTGACACACTAAAACCAAAAGGGAAGCAATTTCTTGATGGCTTCTTCTCGATGATCAGTTCGCTTCGTCCTGCATTCAAATTAGATTCAGCAACAGGTTCTCCCACTTTTGATATCGGAATTGGAGAAATCCATCAGGCCGCGTTTACATTGGAGGAAATATTTAAATATTTGGAATCAGCCGATCGGCAATGTGTTGTGGCGATTGACGAGTTTCAGCAAATAGGAAAATACCCTGAAAAAAATATCGAAGCGATATTGAGAACCCATATTCAGAAATGTAAAAATACCTCGTTCATATTTGCCGGAAGTCAGCGCCATTTAATGCAGAATATTTTTTTCAGCTCCTCCCGTCCGTTTTATCAAAGTGTTAGCCTTTTGCAGCTCGACGCGATCAGTGAAGAAGAATATATCCGATTTGTCAGGAAGCATTTTGCCAACGATAAAAAGGATATTTCCGCGGAATTGGTCAGTAAAATTTATCTGCTTTTTGAAGGACACACCTGGTATGTACAAAATATTTTCAACGAATTATTTTCATTAACTGCAGAAAATGAAACGTGTACTTTCGCATTGGCACAGGAAGCAATTGCGAATAAGATTGATTCCTACAGACCATTGTACCAGAGTACATTGTCCCTCTTACCCGAACGACAAAAGGAAATACTCTATGCCATCGCCAAAGAAGGAAAAGCCTCCGGTGTCACCTCCGGTCCTTTTATAAAGAAACATGGTTTACTGTCACAAAGCTCCGTTCAGACCGCCGTTAAACAATTGCTCGACAAGGAAATAATCACTTCCGAAGAAAACGTTTATCAGGTTTATGACCGCTTCTTTGGCTTATGGCTGTCGAATTTGTATGGAACAGGCTGGAGGTGGTAGCTTTTAATGAATCACTTTCAGCTTTGAAACCAGCAAAGTGATAAAAAGGCCGAAGATTCCTATTACAGCAAAGGAATATCGCAATCCTGCTGCTGCCGAAATATAACCGATCAGCGGTGGCCCCATCAGGAAACCCAGGAAACTGACACTCGAAACTGTTGCAAGCGCGATGCCCGGTGCGACTTTGCCGTTCTTGCCTGCTGTACTGTAAACAGTGGGAACAATGCTCGAAACTCCGAGTCCGACCATCATAAACCCAATGGTTGACGGAATCAGGTAAGGAAAGATGACTGAAATAAACAAACCGGAAGAAATCATCACACCGCTCACCTGAAGCAGGTGTTTTCGCCCGAATTTCGCAATCAGTCGGTCGGCCACAAAACGTCCGGAAGCCATCATGATCATAAACGAAGTGTAGCCTAAAATTACCAGCGATGAAGGCGCTTTTACCACATCCTTAAAATAGATGCCGCTCCAGTCGAACATCGCACCTTCGCTTGCCATGCTGCAAAAGCCAATTATTCCAAGCTGAAGCAAAGTACTGTCGGGTTTGGAAAAGAATTTCCGGCGCGGCTCTTCCTTGTCAATACTTGATTTAAATGGCACCAGAAATTGTTTATTGCTCCAAACAATTGTCCATACTACCAGAATAACAATCCAGAAATGCATGTACGGAACAATTTTCAGGTTGATCATAGCCAGTCCGATCAGTGCCCCGGTAAAACCGGCAATGCTCCATCCTCCATGAAACATTGACATGATTGGGCGCTCGTATAGTTTTTCGGCGGCAATTCCCTGTGTATTGATCGCAATGTTGCACATGTTACCCGAAACCCCGAACAGAAACAGGGCGATGGCCAATTGCCAGCCTTGGGTAACCAAACCAACGTTGCTTAAACAAATTGTATAAACCGGCAGTGCATACAAAAGCACTTTATGGCTGCCATAGTGAGTTACCATTTTTCCTGAAAAGGGCATCATCAGAAACTGCCCGACAGGCAATGCG
This sequence comes from Bacteroidota bacterium, assembly GCA_030691295.1. Classification (GTDB taxonomy): domain Bacteria; phylum Bacteroidota; class Bacteroidia; order Bacteroidales; family Prolixibacteraceae; genus Aquipluma. The sequence goes on along the minus strand of JAUYEQ010000350.1, from coordinate 3,648 downwards.
AACAGGATGCTTCCAAATGCCGCATCACTCAGGTGAAGCGCTGTTTTGATATCCGGAATGCGACTTGCCCATGAGGCAAAACAAAGCCCCATACTGAAATAGAACAGCGCTACAGCCATTCGCATCCTTCTTTTTTCGGGGGGGACTGCGGTTTCTGATGTTGCTGTAAGTTTAAATACTGCCATGAAATTTTCCTGTGTACTATTTGGTTGCTCCTTGCATTTTTTGCTGAATAATCCAAACGGTGGCAAAAGTAGATAAATTAAAAACTGACAGACGTGAAACTGGTTTGAACGATAGTTGATTTTAACAATTTAATCTTAACCCAAAAGTGTGGATTCAATCCAGGGTGTACTACAAAATTCCCTTTTTGACAATATAACCACAAAGTGGTTGAATGTGAATAGCCCTGAGTGAAACTCAGTGGGTATGGGAAAGATAGGTTTTGCAACCCTGCAAAGGGTTGAATTTGTCCATCTTTAATATTCAACCCTTTGCAGGGTTGTTGTTCTTTATCATTATTTTACCCCGGATTCCATCCGGGGCTATTAACATTAAATCCCTTCAGGATTTCAAAAAATATTTGATACTGATTAACTGAAATTATCAATTTAGGAATTTTGTCGTACACCCTTCAACCCATGTGAAACCCTGACTTCTTCCAAATTCTCTTTTTTATATCCGGCTTCAGTTTGGTTTTTAGGGTCAACACAAATTGTTTCATACTTTTTTCTTCAGGATGAAAAATAAATATATTTTTAAAATGCTGAATATTAGTGTTGTAGAAATATTTTAAAAATATTTTAAAAATTTAGTACTTTGTGTTGCATAGAACCATTTAAATGTTGTATGTTTGTAAAGCCAATAACAAGGTAAGAGAAGGTAAAGGTTTTAAAAAAGTTCCTTGCATCTGTAACGAAATCAAAAAGCCTTCGTCTTACCAACAGAAAACAAGAAAATAAAGATCAGAAAACAAGAAAACGTGTTCAGAAAACAGAAAAACAGAAACAAAACTCAAAGCCATGAAGACAACAAACAATGTTCAGAAAACAGAAAACAAGAAAACAGAAACAACAAAAATGAAATCATTCGCAGTAGTAATCGGTTTGGTATTGATCAGCATTTCAGTGAGTGCTGGCGGAATTTTTAAGACCCAGCTAATTGGTCAGGAAAAAGAGCAACTTTTGGCATACACAACTTTATCTGAAGTCAAACACTCTTCCAACGCATTTTTTCTTGAAACTTCCATAGAAAAAAGTCTTGAACTTGAAAGCTGGATGACAGACGTGACCTATTTTGGCGCTCAGATGAATGACTTTGCTCTGGAAACAGAAGAATCGCTGAGTGTTGAGGATTGGATGCTTGCCAACCAAAATTTTGCAGGTACAACTATAATGAATGAGAGTGATAAAAATTTGCAGGTAGAAGCCTGGATGTTGAATGCATCTATCTGGTAAAAGTAATACCTGTTCTTAGAGAGGGAGATTAGTTTCAACAAAATTTTAAGGAGGAAAAACAATGGATCTGAACAATACAAAAGCTCAAATGCGCAAAGGGGTGCTCGAATACTGCATTTTGCTGGTGATCGACGGGAAACCTTTGTACGCAAGCGATATCATCGAGGAATTGAAAAGCTCTAAAATGATTGTGGTGGAAGGAACACTTTATCCGCTGCTTACCCGGCTGAAGAACGACGGTTTGCTATCGTACAAGTGGGAAGAATCGACCCAGGGCCCCCCGCGCAAATACTATGAACTTACAGAAGAAGGACGATTTTTTCTGAATGAAATGGGCGCTTCATGGGACGAGCTGGTTGAGGCAGTCAGAATGATAAAAGAACATAAATAGGTCATTTTCAATATAAACAAAACGGAAAAACAAATAAAATGAAAAAGACATTTACAATCAACATAAGCGGGAGCGTTTTTCACATCGACGATGATGCGTTCGAAAAACTCCAGAAATATTTACAATTGTTGAACCGACATTTTGGAACTGCCATCGAAGGTCAGGAAATACTTCAGGATATTGAAGCCCGAATTGCCGAACTCTTTATTGAAAAGACCAGCAACAAGGTGGAAGTTGTTACCAATGAAATGGTCGATGACGTGATCTCCCGAATGGGTAAACCGGAAGATTTTATGGATTCGGAAGAAGAAACTTCAGCAAAAACTCAGGCAGAAAATGCGTTTCAGGATAGCGAACAGAAAAAACGCCGACGCCTTTACCGCGATGGCGATAACCGGGTAATCGGCGGAGTTTGCTCTGGTCTGGGCGCCTATTTCAATATCGATCCGGTTATACTACGTGTAATTTTTGTGGTACTGTTCTTCCTGGGAGTAGGAGCTTCATTTCTCATTTACATTATTCTGTGGATTGTAGTTCCGAAAGCCAAGACTACCGCCCAGCGTTTGGAAATGCGCGGAAAGGAAGCCACGGTTTCAAATATCGAAAAATCAATCAAGGAAGAAGTAACCGAGATTGGCGATAGCTATAACCGTTTCAGGAATTCGGCTTCGTACGAAAAAGGCGTTACCCGCATGGACCGTTTTGGCGATGTGGTAGGCAGCGTTCTTCGGGTGGTGGTTCGTGTTGTTGTGTTGCTGTTTGGCGCCGCGCTGCTCATTGGTGGCATTGTAACTTTGATCATGTTTGTAACTTCACTGGCTGTCGGACATTCATTTCTGCAAGGTGGCCCATGGAACTTCGGATGGGATTCAAACATCAATATGGCCAATATTATAAACCACTTTGTAAGTCACTGCGCTTATACAACCTCAATGATCGCGATTTCGATCCTGATTGGTATTCCTATTCTGATCTTACTTTTCATCGGTACAAAACTATTGTTCAGGTACAAAACCAATAACAAAATGATCGGGCTGGGAACTTTTGCCATATGGTTGCTGGCATTGATAACATTGATTGTTGTAGGTGTTAGCCAGGCCGAAAATTTTTCGAAACAAACCAGCCAGACGGTTACCCAAAACGTTGAATGCAATCAATGCAAAACGCTGTATCTTGAAATGAACGATGATTTGTACGAGTCGTTGATAGAAGATCATATTTCGCTCGACCGCATGAAAATAGCCGAAGTGAACGGTAAAGAAAAACTGCTCGGACATCCGCGGTTTACCATCGAAAAAAGCACGTCGGGTGAATTTTTGCTTCAGATTAAAAAACGCGCACGTGGAAGCAACACCAACGATGCCCAGACGAATGTTGAACAGATCGACTACAATTTCACGCAAAAAGATTCAACGCTGTTGCTCGATCCGTATTATTTCCTGAAGGAAAATGCGAAATGGCGCCAGCAGGAAGTATCAATGATCCTGAAAGTTCCGGAAGGAAAATCGATTTTCATGAATGATAAAATGAAATCGATTATTTACGACATCGAGAATGTAAATAACATGTGGGATGGCGACATGGTTGGCAAAAAATGGATCATGACCGCCAACGGACTGGCATTGAACGATTCCATTCCAAAGCTTTAATATCAAGAGTAAGGATAGTCCGGGTTTCACTCCAAGTGAAGCCCGGACTTTTTTCAGCGATTCAGCCCGAAAATAATATTCTTGTAAATTAATACGTTAGAGTATGCTGAAAAAAATATTTTTCCGGCTATTTTTGTTGTCGATAAGAGAC
>JAUYEQ010000348.1 GCA_030691295.1 Bacteroidota bacterium | reverse complement strand
CACCAAGGTAGTTTTTCCATCAGACAAATACATTTTCTGAAGGATTGAATTTCCCTGTATAAGAGTCTTTGAAACCCATTTGTAATTTCCGGCTTTCAGGTCGGAAACAGCCATTTTATATACTGTTGATGTAGCCAAAGCGTAAAGCGAATCGTTGAATACACCCGGAATATCCCAAATGGTTTTTCCGGGATAGCAAGAAACCCAGGTAACACCACCATCAATCGTTGCTTTCGATGCTGATGAGGCTCCAAGAGCAATCATGGTTTTATCGTCAAGCCTAAAAAAATCATTACCACCGGTTGACCCGCTTAATTTAGAAAATGTTTTGCCGCCATCAGCCGAGATAAATACGCCAGCCATAGTTACTACGTGAAGTTCATTTTCTTTGAACGATCTTATTTCATTGATAAAAGCCGTACTTCCGGCAACTGAAGAGAACGCAGGAAAAAGGTCGGTAACAATATCGTTTTCGGATGATGCCTTCAGCAATATTTTATTGCCGCCGATGTAAATATCCGACCCAAATTTTTTCATGGCATTTACATAGGCTCCACCAAAATCCTGAGTAATGACAGTCCATTTTGCTCCGCCATCATTGGTTTTAAAAACAGCCGAATGTGGTTTTTTAGTTCCGGAAATAACATCAAACCAATGCATAAAAATCATTGATTTTGAATTACTTATACTTAAAACCATAAACGGATTTAATGCAATACTTCCTTTTGCATTTGGGTTTATTCCGGGATCGGAACCCTCCCCAATTTTGGAAAGGTCAAGTTGCGACCATGTTGCACCATTATCCGAAGTTTTCAGCAAAACACCATTCACAAAAACGTCCTCCTCTCCTCCGGTCGGATTTTTTATCAGCATCGTTTTTCGTCCTGCGATATAACCAACATTGTCAGTAATACTTATATCGTTGTAATGATATTTGGGATTTAACAATCCAACATCATTCCATGAAATCCCTTTGTTGTTAGTAATCTTGAAGGTTCTTCCATATCCGGCAATAACTGCTGTGTTTTCATCGTGGATGCTCATTCCCTGAAGGTTATTGTCTTTGCTAATCTCCTGAGTTTTCCATCTAAATTCAGGATTTGATACTTGAGAAAAAGAGAAGAAAGGGATAGAAAATATTAATAATAAAATCAATAATTTCATAGTGAAATTTTTAGGATAGAAACTCATTTTTTGAGTTGACCAAGGTAATCAATTTTGACAAGTTTCAATATTAGCTTTTTGTTTAAGCCAACAGCTGCAAGTTATTATTTCATCCTTAAGCCAGGGTAATAGGTATCAATGTATTGAATAGCCTCGTCTTTGGTCTGGAAAAGTTCACTTTCAGTTTCATCCCAGTCCTCACCTTTGCTTAAACTAAATTTAGTACACCCTTTTACCGGAGCCATAACAATATCTTCAAGCGATCTCATTTTAATTCTATCTGGCTGAATGCTGATTACTTTTGCATTAACCTCTTTTACTCTTAATGGCGTTTCACTTTCATTATATACAATTACGATCCCGTAACAAGTTATTCCTTCTTTTACCCATGAACCAAGCTTTTTAGGAATAATCTCAGTGGAGGAACTTCTAATTACTTCATATTTATATTGCTCCAGAATTTTTGATTTATCGTTTTGACCACAGCCCAAAATATTCAAGAACAATAAAGCACTGGCAATAAAGGAGATCAATAGTTTCATAAATTTTAGAATATTTTAAATCAAACTCCGATAATTGGTCACATATACCAATCCAATAATTACCAAATACGTAATAGAGATTGTATTATTATTTTTTGTGAAAGTATAAAAAAAGCATGACCGTTTAAAATACTTACCTGTTTTTTATACGCTAATTAACGTCACCTTAAATATTTAAATTATAGAAAAAGAAATGGCCCGCAAAAACGCGGGCCATAGAATATTTAATGTACCAATTTTAACAAGACTAATCTTAATAAGCGTAGTCTTTCAATGATTTTTCCAGTTTCTTTCTGGTGAAGAAGATACGGCTCTTCACAGTACCTAAAGGAAGTTTAAGTTCTTCTGCAATTTCTTTGTATTTAAAACCATCGAGGAACATATTGAAAGGAACTTTGTATTCATCTTCCAATGCGTTGATACATTTGATGATTTCTTTTGAGCTGTAAATTGATTCAGGAGAAGGATAACTTTTATCTTTTGAAAATTTCAAATGAAAATCGTTGTTCGCACCGTCAAAAGTATTTTTTGATTTTACATTCCGGCGATAGTTATTTATAAACGTATTTTTCATGATAGTATAAATCCACGCCTTGAAATTTGTGTTCTGAGTAAACTTATCTCTATATACAAGAGCTTTTAAAAATGTTTCCTGAAGAAGGTCCTGAGCTTTTTCATGATCAGATGTCAGGCTTAGTGCATAGTACAACAACTTGTCTTGCAGGCCTAAAAGTGCGGTGTTGAATTGAAGCTGTGTCATGGCGTTCGTTATTTGATTGTTAATAATGATGCAAATATAGGGATTCACTTCTTTATAAAAAGGATTTAGAACTCTTTTATTCTTCGATATTTTTTATTGCTGATAAAGAATATTTATACAGCCATACCGGAACTAACATTCCCGGAATATACGAACATTTACATAACTTTGTTTTGATATTATAACATGTTCTTAAACAAACATTTCCGTAGAGAAATATATTGGAAATGAATCATTCGTTTTGTATTTTACCCATCTCCATAATTTCAGCGATTCAGCCCGAAAATAATATTCTTGTAAATTAATACGTTAGAGTATGCTGAAAAAAATATTTTTCCGGCTATTTTTGTTGTCGATAAGAGAC
>JAUYEQ010000346.1 GCA_030691295.1 Bacteroidota bacterium | reverse complement strand
GATCAGCTTTCAGGCTTTCGAGTTCAGCAATAAATTCCTGATTTTTTAGTTTCTCGGGCTGAAGAACTTTCAGGTTATTTTCAACTGCATATTTTTTTACAGCTGATTCGCTCAATTGCCTGCCACGTCCGGCGGGTTTGTCCGGCGCTGTAATAACACCCAACACCAGATATCCGTTTTCGACCAAAGCCTTCAAACTCTCAACAGCGAAGTCGGGAGTTCCCATAAATACAATACGGATTTCTTTCTGATTCATAGTATTTATAATTGGTATTTATTTTCCACATTCGGTCTGAGTTTCCGGTTTCCTTTCTGCGCTTTGGGCATATACGGGCAATTCATGCATCCGTTTGAACAGCAATAACCGCGTTTCACAAGGTAGAATTCGGTCATTACGCGGTATCCCTCAGGATTCAAAGTAAAATCGACTCCTTCCACCTGAGTCTCACCGAATCCAGTATCAAACATATCATCAAAAATTCCCATAAAGTAAGTTTCAAGTTCCAAATTCCAAGTTTCTGGTTTTCCACAAAGAGAGGACTGCCAAATTTCAAAAATACATAAGTTCAGCCTGCATATGTTTCAAAAATGAATTTCACTGAACCGTTTCTTTTTGCGCACATAAAACTGAAAGACGATACTTTTGGCCAATCTTCCTGAGCTGATATCAATATTACCTTCAGGTGCAGACTGCTTCCTCTTGCGATGCAAGGCTGGCAAAGAACGGTAAAAATGGTAATGCGCCTTCAGTACACTGCTGATTCCATTAAAATTAAACTCAGCAAGCAATTTTAAAGCTGCCACTCCGTCCAACATCATCCTGATAAAAAGAATGTGAAAAAGCCGGTTCGAAGGTAAGTTTTTATAAAGTAACCAAAGGTTGTTCCTGAAATTCAGGTAAAGTTTTTTCGGATTGTCGTACGAAAGCGAGCCGCCACCAAGGTGATAAACGGTACTTTCAGGAGTATAAACAACCCTGAAACCCCTGTTTTTTAACCGCCAGCAAAGGTCAATTTCTTCCATGTGCGCCCAAAAATCAGCATCGAAACCTCCAACAGCACGAAAAAGATCGGAACGAACAAACATACAAGCTCCGGTTGCCCAGAAAATATCCACGGTGTTGTCGTATTGTCCATTGTCGGCTTCAACTTCATCAAATATTCGTCCGCGGCAAAACGGATAACCAAATTTATCGATGAAACCACCGGCAGCTCCTGCATATTCGAAATGAGTTTTCTGGTTGTAACTGAGTATTTTTGGCTGAACGGCAGCAATCTTCTTATCGGCTTCCATCAATTTTATTGGAGACTCCAGCCATCCGGAAGTCACTTCCACATCCGAATTCAGGATGACAAAATAATCGGCTTCAATCTGTTTCAGGGTTTCGTTGTATCCGCTGGCAAAGCCAAAGTTCTGCTTCAGGTCGAACACTTTTACTTCCGGAAATTCTTTGCTGATTATCGAAAGCGATTCGTCGGTTGAGCCATTGTCTGCCACAATAATTTCGATAAAATCGCCTTTGCTGAATTGAATGACAGAAGGCAGGAACTGCCTCAACAGTTTTGAACCGTTCCAGTTTAAAATAACAATGGCTACTTTTGTACTCATGCAAAGAGATTGAAGAGATTGAAGAGATTGAAAAAGATTGAAGAGAT
>JAUYEQ010000337.1 GCA_030691295.1 Bacteroidota bacterium | reverse complement strand
TTTTATAACAAACCTGAATTAAAGTCTGCTTTTCAGGAATATAAAAATCAACCTCTGATTTACTTCTCAAATAGTAAACTCCATCGCCGTACAGGCGTATTAACTGGCAGGCCACCAAATTTTCAAGCAATATTGTTTCAGCATTCATCAGGAAAAGCGACAAAATACCGTTATCCACAAAATAATACTTCCCTGAGGTTTCACGTTCGCTGATTTTCGCCAGGTAATTTTTGATTCCGTATATCAGCCATGTTTCCTTCATAAATTCGATATACTCAAAAAGAGTGCTGGCTCCGATCTTGATGCCGGTTGATTGAATTATGTTTTTTATTCGGCTTATCGTTATTTCATCCTGAGTACTTTCAGCTAATTTCTTAATCATCAATCGAAGAGCAAAGTCATTCCTGATTTTATATCGTGCAACAAGATCGCCAAAAAATATTTTCTGAAACAGATTCTCCAGCCACATTCGTTTCTCCTGAAAACGAATAATCTCAGGAAAGCCGCCATAGTAGAAATAATCGTTAAACATTCTTCGTATTTCGAATCGCTGCGAAGAATACTCCCAATTATTTTCCAATTCGAGTTTATTCATTTGTAAATATTCCCCGAACGAGAGCGGAAAGATTTTTCTGATCAGAAACCGGGCTCCAAGTGTCGTAGCAATTTCAGAACTTAGCATTTTTGCATTGCTACCGGTAATATATATCCGGTAACCGGTATCGGCCATTCTGCGCGCAAATTTTTCCCAGCCATCAACATTTTGAATTTCATCAAAAAATAAAACCGGTTGCTCCGAAAACAATTCCTGATGTGCTTCCAAAATAAAACCAAGTTGATCAACAGTTAATTCCATCAACCGCTCATCCTCAAAATTTATATATAAAATCGCAGACAAAGGAACATCTGCTGAGAGCATGTCTTTGATAATCCGGAACATCGAAAAGGTCTTTCCTGACCTTCGGGCACCAACAAAAACATAATTTCCATTTTTCTCCAAAACCAATTTTCTGGCAACAATTTCCAATCTACTGACAAACTCCTGATTTTCAATTATTATTTGCTTCAACAGTTCTTTATTCATCTATCAATTTTTATATACAGGACAAATTTATCAATTTTTATCCTACATACAAGATATTTTTACCAATTTTAATCCTACATGAAGGACAATGTATCCATCTGCCTTTCATTTTCTAAAAAAGAATGACACTTATTGTATTTTGATTTCAGTAATTAATTCGTGAGTTTTGCAGGCTTATCAGGAATGAATGAAAGACTTCACCGTTGGCAAAGAGGCGAAATTGATTCTGCAATTTTCCGTTCCGCTGGTGCTCGGAAATATATTTCAGAACCTTTACAACATTATCGACAGCATCATTGTTGGCCGGTACATTGGAAAAGAAGCGCTGGGCGCCGTCGGAGCCTCGTTCCCCATTATCTTTGCCCTCATCTCACTGGTGATCGGGGTCGGTTCAGGAGCTTCAACGGTAATTTCACAATATTTCGGTGCTAAAAAAATCGATGAAGTAAAACGCACCATCGACACCATTTTTATTTTCTTTCTCGGTTCGTCCATTCTGGTCACCATTCTTGGAATTTTTTTCAGCGAACATATATTCATCCTGCTGGGTTTGCCTGAAGATATCATGCCCGAAGCGCTCAGTTACCTGAATATTTACCTTCTCGGAATGTTCTTTTTCTTCGGGTTTAGCGGTATCAGCAGTATTTTGCGCGGATTGGGCGATTCAAAAACGCCGCTGTATTTTATGATGATTGCAACAGTGAACAACATTTTGCTCGATCTGCTTTTTGTAGTGGTATTTAAATGGGGAATTCAGGGAGCCGCATTTGCAACTATTCTTTCTGAAGGTGGCGCATTCCTTACTGCTGTCATTTATCTCAACAAAAAGCATCCGATCATAAAATTGTCGTTCCGGAAATATTTGTTCGACCGCGATATTTTTAAAAGCTGTATTCGAATTGGGCTACCAACAGGATTTCAGCAATCGTTTGTTGCTTTCGGGATGATGGCCATCATGAGCATCGTGAATGGTTTTGGAACCAATGCTGTTGCAGCTTATTCTGCGGCAATGCGTATCGACTCGTTTGTAAAACTGCCTGCCATCACCTTCTCTTCGGCGTTATCGGCCTTTGTTGGGCAAAACCTGGGGGCTTTCGAAGAACGACGCGCCAAAACCGGGCTAAAGGCTACGCTTATTTTCTCGACCATTTATTGTATTGTTGCTTCTATGCTGATTATTTTGTTTGGAAAACACATCATGTCGCTGTTTACAACCGATCCTGATGTGATTAAAATTGGTCAGGATTATTTACTGATCGTTTCATCATTTTATCTGCTTTTCTCCATCATGTTTAGTTTTACCGGTTTCTTAAGAGGCGCAGGAGCCACATTGATCCCAATGATTGCAACTTTTACCGCTTTGTACATTGTCCGAATTCCGGCAGCAATTTTTATCTCCGGATTGATTGGTGTAAACGGTATCTGGTGGGCCGAACCAATGGGAACATTTATAGGGATGCTCATGCTGCTTGTATATTACCGCAGCGGAAAATGGAAAGGAAAAGTGGTGGTAGGGAAACGTGATGTGGAAATGTGAAGATGTGGAGATGTGAGAATGTGAGAATGTGAGAATTTACATCCAGTTGCTTTTAATACAATAATGGATCAGCTCTGTGATATTATGGGTTGTAGTTTTTTCCATGCTGTTGCGCTTGTGATTTTTAACGGTATGAATACTCAGGTTCAGCTTCTCCGCGATCATTTTGCTGCTCATGCCTTCATGACAAAGTTTAATAATCTCCAACTCACGCTTCGATAAAACTGAACTGCAAATTCCGCCGTATTCTTTACTGAAAACTTTTTGATATCCATTATCAGCATCGTACTTGAACAATGTGAGAACAATGGTTTCGTCAGACTTGATATCGGCTATTTCGAAAAAAACTTTCAGGTTCAGAGACGGCATCCAGATATCGTTGGTAAATGTAAGCGAACCTTCGTGCATGAACTGCGAGATTCTTCCATCTTTACAAATATACCGGTGATTAAATATAAACCGGTAATCAGGGAACTCAACAATTGGTTCAGATCCAATAAACCTCAGGATATCGGGGAAAGCTTCCTCGCACCAAATCATTCTGTCTTCGGGGTGAAATCGTAGTTCGTGGAAGATAAGTTTTTCCTGTAACTGATCGGTTTTAAAACAACTGCTCTGGTGTTGGCAATGATCGTGAGCGCAGGCAAACTGCCGCCCGGAATGATCAACCAGACAGCAATCAAAAAGTTGCACAGGATCATCATCCGATACTTTGGCATGCGAAGTCATTTCAGCAGAAACATCCACCTTATCCTTCGAAGTATCCATGTTTCCTTCATGAATCTTATCAGTAAAAACAACCGAATTATTTCTGTCCTCCATTTTGAAATAAACTGATTGAATAAGTAATAACTTCAACTGATTCAAATACCTGATATATATTAATACCAAAAATACGAATTAGGTAACCCTAAATTAATCACTAATTTACTACAAACATCAAATTAATTGAATCAACCGCGAAAAATTGTTCGTGCAAACACCACTTTCCTAAAAACATTCGGTTCTATGATCAGCAGACCTGTGTAAATGACACGTTTGTGCTATTGATTCTTGTAAATCAAATTTTTAATTTTAGTTCGATTCAGATACAATTCATTTGCGGAGTTGCCGAAAATCCGAAAAAAAAAGAGTAGGCATAAAACAGCTGATATGGATGCAAAAATTATTTTCTGGCTTGTATTTACTGCATTGACAGCCCTTGTTCTTTATTTAAATGTAAAACACGGAATCCTTCTCGATGAAAGTACCCGGAAAACGAAAAAACCTTACAGTTACTCGCGTACCCAGCTAACCTGGTGGACTGTGATTATCCTATCGGGCTTTGTGACCGTCATTCTGAAATATCAGGAGATCCCTACATTGACTGAAGGAATTCTAATTCTGCTGGGGATTAGCGCTGCAACGTCGATGGCTGCGAGGATTACCGACAATTCCGACCAGGACCAGACAAACACCAAAAATCTCATTCAGAATTTGCCCGGCGACAATTTTCTGATCGACATACTTTCTGATAGCAGTGGGGTTAGCATACACCGGTTACAGGCAGTGCTTTTCAACCTTGTTATTGGTTTCTGGTTTATCCAGAAGACGTTGGCCAATATAGCTGACCCAACACTAAACATGGCCAATATTCTTCCTGATATTGAAACGAACAACCTGATTCTGATGGGTCTTTCCGCAGGAACTTATGCTGCACTAAAAACAACCGAAAACAAAGGTGTTACCGAAAAAGACACTGCCACAAAAGACAGTAAAAAGGATGAGGACAATGAGATTGACAGTGAAATTGACAATGAAATACCTCCAGTAGGATAAAAATAAAAAACCATGGCTTTCAAAGAAAAATATACCATTACACCGGCGTACCTTTCTGCCCCTTCGAAAAGAAGGAGCGGATTACTGATGTCGCCCGGAGTTAAATTTATTGTAGCCCACGATACGGGAAACCCAAAATCGACAGCCAGGGGTAACCGGAATTATTACGAAAACTCCCGAAATGAGATGAGCGCTTCAGCCCATATATTCGTTGACGATAAGGAAATCATCGAATGCATCCCGGCGCTCACCAACGACAAACCGGAAAAAGCCTGGCATGTGCTTTACGGATTACCAACCGACAATCAATTATTTGGATACAATGCAAATGATGCGGCTGTTGGCGTTGAATATTGTTACGGAGATAACATCAATGCCGATGAAGCTTACCGGAAATTCATCTGGGTAATTGCAAAAATTTGCTTTACATTCAACTTGAATCCCACGGGCAGCACCATTGGCCATTGCTTTCTCGATCCGAAAAGGAAAACTGATCCGGTGTCGGGACTATTGCAAAGCAGAAGAACTTACGACCAATTACTGAAGGACATTGTTACCGAATTCAACGAATGTACCGGAGGGGTTGTTGAAAAATATGCGTTCACGGCATCGCCCGGAACCGGAAAAGTTCTGCACCGGCTGAACGTCCGCAAAAATGAACCAACCACCAAAACGGATGTTGTGGAAATTGTCAATCCGGGTTCAATTATCGCCTAT
>JAUYEQ010000334.1 GCA_030691295.1 Bacteroidota bacterium | reverse complement strand
AATTCCGTTCTTGTTGCGCTGCGAATACAAAAGAATAATCAGGAACAATTGCTTTAATTTCGGAGTAAACTGGCTGCTAATGTCGGCGCCGGATTTATCGAGAACTTTAAAATCGCCAAATAACTGAATATAATTTGCTTCCGGTTTGTGGATCATGGCTTTTTCGATGCTGCGTATCTTTTCTGCCGGGGATGTCTGTTTTTTAAATTTCCTGAAAGGGATTCTAAAATATCCAAGTATTAACATTACAAGAACCAGTAATGCCAGTAAAATTCGGGATAAGATGGGATACAGGATAAAGACATTTTTAATGGGTACGATTTCGATCACTTCCTTGCTCATGCCCCAGATTTCCTCTTCACCCAGTGCCCTCGACCAAATACTCAAATTGTCAATTGCCCCATTCATGTTCGACGACCAGTTAAATCCGGCAACTCCAATGTACAGGTTTTCGCGCCCTTTGTATGCCGGATGCCCCAGCGAACGGCTATCGAGTTTGCCATTTACAAAAATGGCTTGTTCTCCGCTCAATTTGTTGTATCTCCAAACCAAATGGTACCATTTCCCTGCTTCGAGTATTTTATTACCCTGCAAGTCGTTGTTGTAAAATCCAAAATATGGTTTTTTGTCCCTTACCAAAAGGTGAATTCCCTGTTGGTACGAATTGTTTTTTGTACCAATGATGCAATAATCGCGTTTATTGGGTTGATATTCCTTGATTTTTATCCAGGCAGCAACGGAAAAATCATGATCGCGCACTTTGAATTCTTCGGCGCCGGGAAGTACGATATAACTGTTTTCCCCAAATTCAGCCACAGAGGAGCGGATTGAATCATTTGTGAAATTTACATTTACTGGCTTCCCGTTGAACCCGTTTATGCTGAAGTCGCGACCTTCTTTAACAAAAGTGTAATGGCCTTCCAGATTATTAGTAATTTCGAGCGAGGTTGCAATAAAATGCTGAACAATACTCTGGTTTGGTTCATTAAATGTGGCCGATTCAGGTGTAAAACGAAACCCCGGACTTTTAGGCGCCAAAACCAGGTTGTCGCCCGGCCCAACCGGGAAACAATATTTTCCGCTTGTCAGGCTGCCGGTTCTCTCCCAGTTTACATAGTCGAGGATTTGTGTATTATAGGTAACTGTTCCCTTTATAATTTTGAAGCCGCGCAAATAAGACACAACGCCCACAATCCAGTTTTCGTAACGATCGAGCATCACAAAATTGGGTGTTTTTCCTGTATTGGTCCATGTATTTTTTATGTGCTCAATCAGGTAAGGGTTTTGGTTGGTATCATAGTTGAAATCATTGGCACTTTGGGACTTTCTGGGGAAATTATAGTCGTTGTAAATCAGAAGACTGTTTTTGGGGTCGCCTTTCAGAAATTCGCCTTTAAAAACCGGAGCTTCCCAAATAGAGAAGTAAGGTTCAACTGCGTGGTTCCATACATAATGAAGCCAATCAGGGCTGTTTCTGTGTTCCTGCATCGCGAAAATTACCAGCCTTTTGTTCGCACCGGTCATCTTATTTATTGATTCCCAACCTTCCCTTGCATCATAAGAATATAAATATTGATCGATGTCCAATTCCTGAAAAAGTTCGCTCAACTCATTAACATTGGTGCTGAAATCAAGGAAAAGAGTCAGGATTTTGTCAGGTTTATTGTCCAGGTAATTCTTGATTTCATTCATGGTTTGGCTGAAGGAAATAGAAGAACCGTCTGATTTTTTAATCATGAGCTGGTTTTGCTGTTTTTCCCATTCCAGGTATAGCCTGAACCCGCCGATATTTTGATTAAGAAGCTCCTGAATGGTTCGGGGCTCATTGAGATTGGCATCAACACCCGAAAAGTTCGAAATCACAAAAATTGTTTCATCGTAAAGTTTTGCTGTAGTAATGTCATTGCCATAGGCACTTATGGCCAAACCGGAACATACTATGTGAAAAATTACAACGAAAAAACGAATTTCTGCCCTCATCTTATTTTTTTGAATTTCAAATTTAGACGATTTATTCACGAAACAGGAAAGAAACGAAAAAATTTATATTTTTGTGCCGCGCAAGAAGGGCTGTTAGCTCAGTTGGTTTAGAGCATTACCTTGACAGGGTAGGGGTCACTGGTTCGAATCCAGTACAGCCCACGTAATAATCCAGTAAATCAAAATTTACTGGATTTCCTTTTTCACATATCAGCATCCAATCAGTTTTTGTTTATCAGATTTACCGATTTTGATCTGATAGTTTACCCCCTTGGGGACATTCTGTGCGGTGAGTTCTTCTTTTTCATTTTCTGTATTCATATTTCATATGTTTTGCCAATGGGTCAATCCAAAATATCTTATTTGGTACAGACCCCTTGCAGTATCATATATGATTCTAAAAGGAGTCTGAATGCTCTGCCGGACACACAAAACACTGAATAGTATCACAAAAGATACTTTTTATTTGTTTTTTATTAGAATGTATTGTAATTTTACCGGAAAGTATTATTTATGATACCATAGAGGTTTAGGATATGACAAATGAAGAGATAATTAAAACAGTAAAAGAAAGGAAGGAAATCCTGGCTATAAATCAGGAAAATTTAGCCGAACTTTCAGAGGTCGGAATCGCAACATTGAAACGGTTCGAAAGTGGCAAAGGGAATATTACGTTGAAGAACCTGCAAAAAATTGTCGATATCCTGGGACTTGAAATAAGACTTGAACTCAAAAATACGAGTAAATGAGAAAAGCAGAAGTATATCGGAATGGAGTATTGGCCGGAATCCTAACAGAAGCTGAAGACCGGACATTTGAGTTTCAATACATTTCTGAATATTTCAATGATAATTCGAAACCGGCCATTAGTTTGACCTTACCTAAAAATCGATTGTCGTTCGTTTCTGCATATTTATTCCCAGTTTTTTATAATATGCTATCTGAGGGAGCAAACCGGATTGTTCAATCCAGGCAACTGAAGATTGATAAGAATGATTTTTTTGGCTTATTGCTGGCCACAGCTCAATACGACACCATTGGGGCACTAACTATCAAACCGATTAATTGATAAAGCTATGGAAATAAGGAATTGCCCGGGATTGCTAACGGAAGGATATTCAGAATATAGTCCTCTTTTCCTGCGCAGGATGTTTTCCGGGCGAAAAGTCAGTCACATTTTACCCTATAACGCTCCTGAAATTGATGAAGAAGACCAGAAGCGATTCTTGCAAAATAGAAAAAAAATCTCGATCTCAGGAATGCAGGAAAAATATTCCATTTTACTGGATAAAAGCAATCTCAGGTTGACAGAAGAAAAAGAAAGAGGAACCTTTATCCTCAAACCAAAACCGCATGGACTTAAAAAAGTCTTGATGGCTCCTCCAAATGAACATCTAACCATGCAAATTGCCAGTCAGATATACCAGATTCCAATAGCGGTAAACGGGTTGGTATTTTTCAGCAACGATGAACCGGCATACCTGACAAGACGATTTGACATAGGCGACAATGGCGCCAAATTAGGCATTGAAGATTTTGCGACCCTGGCAGGTAAAACCGAAGAAAATGCGGGAAATAACTTCAGGTATGAATACTCCTATGAAGGTATTGGTGAATTGATTAAAAAATACGTTGGGGCATGGAAGATTGAAATGGAGAAGTTCTTTAATCTGGTGGTCTTTAACTTCCTGTTTTCCAATGGTGATGCTCATTTGAAAAATTTTTCCTTACTGGAGACGGTAAATGGCGATTATGTATTAAGTCCTGCCTATGATCTGATGGATACAAGGATTCATGTCGATGAAGAAGGTTTTTTTGCTTTGACTGATGAATTATTTAAAGAGTGGTACTGGTCTGATTGCAGAATAAACAACGCACAACACCATCCGTGTAAGGAAGATTTTATCGTATTTGGGAGAAAAATAGGAATACCTGAGAAAAGGGTTGATAAATTACTTGGTCCTTTTCTTAAAAAACAAGCGGGCGTTGAAATTTTAGTTCAGAGATCATTTTTAGATGAGGGAACAAAAGTGCAGTATATGAGCCACTACGATGAACGTTTGGAAATGCTGAATATGAGTTGATTATTTCCCGGTCGCGCTCTGTCGGATTAAGCCGATTTTGACCCGATCATTGCCAGGATAAATACCGTACTTTTTTTATTAACACGATGACGGTTACAGTAATGTGAATTGCGATGATCCATACTTTCGGAAGGTATTTCCGACCATTATTTAAAAAACCATTGAGGGAATACCGGCCATGGAACCTGGAGAGAAAAGAAGATACTGGCTCCGATAGCCCGGAGGATGGCTGAAACTCCATTCCGCCCCAGTAAAGGCTACATTCTTGTGTTTACTGCCTTTAGCTCAATTGGTGGTGTTTAGAGGATGTTGTAATTTGAATAAAATCTATTCAGGAACTATCTGCATTAAATAAAGCTTAGGTTAGTTTTTAATGCATTGACTGATTGATTGGATAGTACAGACGCCTTGCTAAACGAGATCAATTCCTGGGCAAGTCCTTTGTACAAAAGTTGATTAATTGATTGATTGATTGTTGACTATATTGAAGATTTACAAAAACGACCCTACAAGAATGCCGGGCCGCCGCTTATAGTGGGTGTAAAATGCTGTTGATTTTTGAATTAAGATTTCAATTGTCTTAAAAGGTCTTCAACGTTTTCAGATTTAAATCCTTTCTTTTGACGTGCATCACTAATCGACTTAGTGGTTTCAGCATTGGGCGCTTTTGATGTTTCCCGGATTTTTAAATGCGACGTACTTTTTGCTTTACTTTCCTGCATTTCCATGTCGGCATCATACCTACCATTGTAAATATTCATGGGATTAAGATCAAACTCATTGTCGCCCCAACAAATAGTTCCCATTTCAATACGAAATTGTTTAAATAATTCGATATTGAGGTATTTGTTTATTAGTGGATGTTTACTGGTTGATAAAAAGGTGAATAGATCGATTGTTCGTGTATTACCATCAGTGAAATAAACCTCAATTTGATAATCTTTTATGTATTCGGCTTTCTGAATCATGGCTTACAG
The DNA here is from genome assembly GCA_030691295.1 of Bacteroidota bacterium. Lineage (GTDB taxonomy): Bacteria > Bacteroidota > Bacteroidia > Bacteroidales > Prolixibacteraceae > Aquipluma. The sequence continues at coordinate 1,657 of JAUYEQ010000334.1, read as the reverse complement.
TTTTTTGTGATACGGACAAAATCGACTTTGGTTTTCCATATAAAGTACTAATAATTTAAAACTGCTCATATTTTGAAGCTGCTTTAATTTTATCTTTCATAAGGGGAAATATTATACAGATTCTTCTAATTTTCACCTTTTCCCATAGCTCGCCCCCTCTTCTGCCACCATCCTCACCTCATCCTCCACCTTCATCTTCCTACCCTTCCCACCTTTCTCCAACCCGGCTTTGGCCAGTTTAATCTGCTTCAGCAAATCTCGGGCATCGCCACCCGCCTAACGTAATCAGCTCTCTATGTGCAATTTGCACAATAAAGATCATACACACGCGAACAATACACCATCCTTTCCGGCGGGCAGGTCGGTGGGGAGTCGCTCCACCAGTTCTCCACGGAAGGCTTTGGCCAGAAGGGCTTGTGGCAACTTTGATTTGTAAATATCCGTAAGACTGGAAGGCTTTATAATTCAGGCAGGTTTTTTATATTTTGCAAAATAATTCAAGCAATGACAACAATAGTAATTAATGACCGAACAACAGGTGCAAAAAAGATGATTGAGTTTTTAAAGACTCAAAGCTACGTTACAATCATCGAAGAAAAAACGCCAAGCGCATCGCTGGCTAAATCGATAAACGAAGCTAAAGCCGGGAAAATGACCCGTACAAAAAATGCGTCCGATTTACTCGAAAACTTAAATCGTAATTAACATCGTTGCTATGCAACCTTATCCATATTAATTACCTCAATCTCTACGCCTTTACTGACTGCCTGTTCTGCACGTTTCAGAACTTCTTTTGTCATTTCAGCATCCAGAAAATATTCTCCACAATTCTGGCAAACTTGTGCCGGCACTTCTTTAATTGCAATGATAGATCCGTTACGTTCAAGAGTAACTGTTACTTTGCCCTTGTGAGTTGTTCCGTTTTTGCAAATTACACATTCCATGGCATTTATTTTTTCAATGTAAATTTTTCGTTCCATAATTTTTCATCAGGCTCATAAGCTGTTATTATATAACAATTTCCGGGCTTATCAGTTGATGCCACAATATGCAAAGGACGTTCGTTAATAAAGCCAAGCATCACGAAGCTCGGATATGGTTTATCTTCAGGGTATTCCTTTATCAGTTCACCCGTTTCCAAAACCATTTCAATATCTTCAACCCGAATTCCACGCTTAAACATTTGGACGGTTGCATGTCCGCTAAAATGTAAATTTTTGTATTTCTCGTTGTATCCCTTGGCAATCGAAACAAAATTAAGGATTTAAAGTTAATTAATTGCTGAAACTAATTCTCATCTTTTCCCATACCTCACCACTTCTTCTGCCACCATCCTTACCTCATCCTCCACTTTCAACTTCTTACCCTTCCCGCCTTTCTCCAACCCGGCTTTTGCCAGTTTAATCCGCTCCAGCAAATCCCTTGCATCTCCATCGGTAGGGAGTTGATCCACCAGTTCGCCTCTAAAGGCTTTGGCCAGCAGGGCTTGTGGCAACTGTTCTATCTTGGCTTTTAGTTTTTTGTAGCTGGCTTCTATCTGGTCGGCTTTGGCAAAATTTTTTAAGGAGAAAGTCGAGCTGGTGGATTCCGATAATCGTTTCAACCATTTTTTCTCCAAACAACCGCATCTTAAACAAAGAAGTATTGGGGTCATCGT